>CAIJME010000093.1 GCA_903821625.1 uncultured Sphingobacteriales bacterium
AATTGTAATATCTATAGTAGCTCTTAAAGCCTTACCTTCTGGATTAAAAAGACTATACTTAATGTCTATTTTAGAACAAACACCAGTAAATTTGAGTGTTCCCCAAATAATGAGTAAATAATATGGCCTGTGTATTTCACCCTGATATTTGGTTACAAGGTCTGTGAATTTTTTAATATAATCATCAACATCATTAAATCCAGCAGGCAGTTTAACAACACCAGTCCCATCAACAAAAAAAGTCAATTTCAGATCACTTTGCCCCATACTTTTAAAGCTTTGGGTACTTGCATTGGAGCCAATAGTCTGATCCTGTGTATAATCTACTGTTAATGATCGCTCATAAGCCGATGGGTTAATAAATGCCACAATTGAATCGGATTCCACTCCTTTACAAGAAGGATCCTTAAACCCAAGTATTTTTAATTTAACCAGATTCTGCATATCAGCGTTCAGAAGTATTTTTCATTCGAAGACGAATATTTTCCATACACTCTTTTACAATCTTATTTTTAAGAGCAATCAATTCATTTGGATCAATTCCTGAAATTGATTTCTTATTATTCTGGTCTACAGATACTTTTATAACTAATTCTCTGATTTCTATAGGCATCTCAATTTACTTTTGTAAAATAATCAAAACATAACTCCATGGTTTCAACTACCAATGTGTTTTCCTGAGCTTTAAATTCTGAAATCTTCATTGCTACAGGATATGCATTAACGAACATCCAGGAGGAAATTGGTGCTCCTGTTTGATCGAGAAGGTTAAGATTAACAATTTTAGGAATAAAAGTAAATAATTCGAAACTAGTTCTGGCCCATGCTATAAGTGGCGAGCCAATTAACATTCCTCTTTTGAGTATGAGGTTTTCATAATTAGGAGGGGTGGGGAAACGGTGTATAAACCTATTTTCCCCACCCTCTTCTACATTTTTTGGAGTTATTTTAACACTAAGTCCACTAACTTCCTGAAAACTACCTTCATTTACTCCCATTATTCCCTCTACATTTATTTTAAAACTAAAACCTACAGGTGGGTAATATTGACTAGTAGTTATCATAAATTATTATGCGCTTAATGAAAGGCCTTCATGTGCCAATTCCATCGTTTCAACTGCAATTTCATTCGCATCAGCTTTCATATCTGATACAGTCATTTTACATGGAAATGCATTCAATAACTTCCAGCTCATTGCCACAGCATTTGTTTCATCAAGTAAACTAATCAAAATAGTTGAACGTTTTATTGTGTTCATTTTGATCAAATTATACTTATCCCAAAGTGCTTTATCACCCTTAAATATTCCCTTTTTGAGGGTAATATTCCCAAATTTTTGTATGCCAGGCATTTTAACAGTAGAATAAACCTTACTGTTACCTCCTCTGTATTCAATAACCTGAGTTTCTGATGACAACCCGGTTACTTCCTGAAATATAAGCTCTGCATCGTCCCATTTAACTTGAAATGAAAACTTGACTAACGGCCATGTTGCCGTTGACTGTGCTGCTCCATCTTCTGCCATAATTGTAATATTTATTAAATGTAAATAATAAGTTTAATTAATTGATTATGATTGTTGCATTTGTTGTTGGAAAGTAATTACGATAAACTCAGCTGGGCGAACCAAAGCTACTTTTACTGTAATAAGCATTTTTCCATCAAGTATATCAGTAGGTGTCATTGTAGATCCCAACCCAATTTGTACATCAAAAGCAATCTCAGGTGCGGCACCCGCAAGAGCTCCTTGCTTCCAAAGATTTATTAGGAAATTCTCTATCATACTTTTTACTGTAATCCAGGTATTTGCATCATTTGGCTCAAATACATAAGCCCTTGCAGCTAACTTTATTGATTGTTCAATCATTATCAGTGTCCTTCTAACATTGATATATCTCCAGTCTTGGCTATTTCCATCAAGTGTACGGCCACCCCATACTAGGCATCCAATACCAGGGAATGAACGGATAACATTAATTGATTTGCCTGCCATCACATCTACATTAAGACTTTGCTGACCTTCACTTGAAATATTAACAGCTGGTGCATTAACCATATTAACTGAAACATTTGCGGGTGCTTTCCAAACTCCTCTGCTGTTATCAACTTGAGTATAAATACCTGCCATTGCTCCACTTGGAGGAAGCTGATTTAGTTTGGTACGAATTTCAGAAAGAATATTGCTATAAGTAGGACTTACAGCTTTTAATCCCTGATGTAAGTGTTTTTTAGCTGTAAGCAAATCAGGTGATCCTGCTTCAAACTTAGCACTATCCACATTGTATTTTGCATAGATATTCTTTGCATCAGCTTCAGGTAAAAGTGTAGAAAGATCACCATCAACATTCTCAAAATCTATTTCATCATTCTGAACAATTGAAGTGTTCAGCCATGGATAATAAGCTGCACCATAATTCAGAAAATTAATTCCAATAGCTTCACGGAAATTAGTAATCACTTCTGCCGTTTCATCTGTAGGATCTTGTTTTACAACATCAAGAATTGCAAAACGACTTTGCATTTTGGCACAATGTGCAAGTACCTTTTGGTAAATACCATAACATTCTACACCTAAGGCGATTGCATCAGGAACTACAACTAGTGTTGGCTCAAATTCCTTTTCTAAAATGTCTAGAACTTCAAAATCACCAGCTTTTATTTCTAATGAATCTGCACCACCATATAGACCAACAGACATGATGTAGCATGGACCACCACCGTTAGCATAAAAAAGACGAATACTATTGAACATATAAGCAATATGTCCATCTTTAAATGCTACTTTTTTTGGAGCTCTATCAAGCATAAATGATTGTTCATCACCAACGCTTGAATCCTCAATTTTAAATTTAGATTTGAAACCTTCGCCAAAACATTCAATGTATTCTGCAAAAGAAGTAATACGAGTAGGTTTTCCTACTAACGACTTCCCATTTCGCTCAGCCATTGATGTGTAGCCAATGAATGCCGGAACAGCAGTTTCTACTGCCACTGCTGAACTTGGGAAGGCGTTCTTTTCTTCCAGGTAGACCCCTGGTGTCATTAGTGTTGATGCCATTTTTAATTTAGTTTAGTTAATAAATATTTCAGAGTAATTTTTGTATTCAATTTCAATATCACTTTTAATCAAAGTAATAAGTTCTGGATTCGCTTTTGGCAATGCCCGCATAACCACTTTATGTCTATTATATTTTGGATCGTAATTCTCAACAAGCTGAAAATTCTGAATACTTTGTTGTGAAAAACTTATAGGTTTCTTGGATTTAAATGCCAAACCAGTTGTTCCACTAAATTTTATAAATTCAGGCTCATCAAATAACTCAATACCAGAATTATCAATAATTGCCGGGTTATTAAGTGATTGTAAATCATCGCTCATCAATACATATCTCCAAAATGTTTCTTTCGCTTTAAAATTTAAAGAGTAACTAAAAGGAAGATCTGGAGCAATTCTAATGTCAAGAATTGCAAAAGGCTTCACAAAATAAGTTTCATCGATCTCCACAATTGATTTAAGATCCATATCTGAAACAAAATCACCCTTATGAATCATAGGTTTCAGATCGAAATCATTCTCTGCCTTATTAAAAAAATGAAATACCTTATTTCTAATATCAGCCCCCTCATCAATTGAAGTATAGTTATAAAAATTGTTATCTGTAAGTGATAA
>CAIJME010000094.1 GCA_903821625.1 uncultured Sphingobacteriales bacterium
GTGGAATCTTTGCGGGAGGTGGTATTTTCTCTTCTATAGGAATTTCAGCTCGGTCAGCTGTAACATTCATTTCAGGTTTTTTTGAACCTTTCCTCAACGCAGGGTTATTATCCTTTTGATCTGGCATTACAGGGTTAATCGCATCCTGAGTATTTATTTCTGGAGTATCATTTATTGAAATCTGGTCATCTGGAATGATCTCATCTTGTTTATATGGAATAATATCTCTGGCAAAGACCACCTTACTCAAAAGTGTATCTGCGGTCATCCAAATTGAATCAACCTTCAAAGAATCCGTTTCAGAAATAATAACTACATACGGATTTTTTGTAACCAGAATACTCTCATCCGATTTTTTGTACTCGCCAAGACCCCCTTTCAAAATTGCTTTTTCGGCAGTATCAATAAAAGTAACATGCCCCATAGCCTTTCCATATCCAACCTTACGATCATAAAACAAGCTATCTCCTGTCAAAGATTTACTTCCCTGCGTATATAAATTATTCTTTCCAAAGCGAGCCTGCTCATTAGTTGTATTATACGTTCCATTCTCGGTATACAGCGTATCATCTTTCCCATAAATATTACTCGGTCCGTAGAAATAAGCAATTTTCGAATTTGAATTATAGCGCAACGTATCGTTTTTAATGAGGGCATCGGGTGTAGTAAGAATCACATTATTTCTGAAATAAGCATCTCGGGTAGCGGCAAAATAATAACCATTTTTACTAGTTAACACATTTTTTCCGTTCACGATCTTCCCACCACCTGTATAGATACCAATGCGGGTATTCATATTATAGGTTAAATTATTGGTGGTTAAGGTAGCATCTCCATCAATAAACCTTATATTGTTAGTTAAAATAGCAAGTTTGGTATTGCCATCATAATTTAAAAGATCAGAATAAATGATGGTGCCCGAGGGCTGAGTAATTACCACATGCCCAAAAGCATCAAAGGTATTGGCCGCCTGATTAAAATCAGCACTATCTGCAGCAAGAGTGGAGCCTTCTTGAGCAAAAACAGGACGAATTATCCTGGCAAAACCCGAAGCCTGAAAGCCCTTGATCAACTCAGAAGACCTGATCTCGATCTGTCGCCCCTGTGAAAAAGCTACGATCGATACTAATGTAAGCAGAACTGAAAAAAGGAATATTCTCACCATACAAAAATAGTTTTTTGGCTAAGGATTTTTAATTAAATAATTTTACCATCATGATCGCCCTAAACCGCCTGCAAACTTTTATCAAAGAGCATGCCCTTTTTCAGGAAAAAGAGCGTGTATTGCTAGCTGTAAGCGGTGGTCGCGACTCTGTACTGATGGCCAGACTGTTTAAATTAGCAGGATATAATTTCGGTATAGCGCACTGTAATTTCCAATTGAGAGATGAAGAAGCCGATCAGGATGAGCAATTTACATCGCAACTTGCCACAGAACTTGGAGTCAAATTTTTTGTTATCAGATTTGAAACTGCAGAATATGCCAAAGAAAATCATATTTCTATTCAAATGGCGGCAAGAGACCTGCGCTACCAATGGCTTGAAAAGATTAGAAAGGAATTTGACTACCACTATATCGGACTGGCTCATCACCAGAATGATGTAATTGAAACCATGCTATTGAATCTTACCCGTGGCACAGGTATTGCAGGTTTACATGGGATATTAGCAAAAAAGGACAAACTGATCAGACCACTTTTGTTTTTAAATAGAGAAGAAATCGATCAAGTACCTCCATTTGACTACCGGGAAGATAGTTCAAATGTATCGGTTAAATATGCCCGGAACAAAATCAGACTGGAAGTAATCCCTGTTTTAAAGGAGCTAAATCCAAGTCTCGAACAAACATTTGAAGCCAATAGAAAACGTTTTGCAGAGCTTGAAATTCTGTTAGAGCAGCGTGTTAATGAACTCCGAGAGCAGCTCTTCAAAAAACTGGACGATCATGAATTCGAGATAGACCTACAAGCATTAAAGAATTTAATTCCTTTAAATACGCTCTTGTACGAACTGTTTCACCCATTTGGATTCACTGAAACCGTATTAAATGATCTGACCAAAGCCTGGGGAGGCGATCCGGGAAAAGTATTCAGATCAGTATCACATCAATTAATCTTAGACCGTGATTGCCTGATACTCTGCCAAATACATCAAAGCACTCCTGAAGATATCTACATTAGTCAAGAAACTACAGAATGTATCTGGAACAGGCAGAAATTCATTAGCCAGGTAAAATCGATTAA
>CAIJME010000095.1 GCA_903821625.1 uncultured Sphingobacteriales bacterium
ACTAATTGTACAGCATGATGAATTTTGAAATACTCTTTCAACTGCTGAACCACCTCAAAACCTACACCTTCGTCTACAACAAAAAGAATTTTACGCTTTATACCAGGGCCTTTCAAAAAATCATTCAACAGCGTATTTGATGGATTAAAAAGTCCGGAAGTAAAAAATACTTTGTATTCAAATTTTACTTGGAATGATTGTTGAAGGTATTTCATAGTCGGTATGTGCTCTTGCAAATAATGGGCTAGGCCTGTTATTTTAATCTGATAAAGATAGTTTTCAATTAAGTAACCGCAAAACGTTTTGCAAGCCACAAAGATAATGGCAGCAATAATGCAATGCAGATTGCTGCAACTGGAGATCCAAAAACTGCCGACCAAGCAGCGTCCATCAAGATTAGAGAAATAACTCCTGCTTTTACTGCCTTGCCAATATTTTTCCCAAGAGGTTCCTTAATTGCTATAAAGAGGGGTCTGAATATCATCCATGCAAATGGGATGATAAAAAATAAGGCGATTATTACTTGACCTTTGTTGAAAGATAGGCAAAGCATGCTACCGATTACTAGGAGATATAGAAAAGCTCCAGCATAGAGCTTATTTCTATTCAAACCGTGTACTTCTCCCTGGCTAATCATGGTTATTGAAAAAATATAGATCAAGGGTACAATTCCGAGAAAATACCACTCATTGAGTGAAGCAGCTATGATACTGACTCCAAGTAAAAGATTTAATCCTCTGCAGAGTCCCATATTCAATGGCCCTAGAAATGAATGATGTTTTGAATATTTATTGTAAAGTAGCGCAAAAAAAGCAATCAAAATTGCAATAATCCCGGATAGGGCAGCGATTGTAAAGGCAGCTACAATACCCGATAATAAAAGAAAAGCCCCTAGGAAAATAGCTTCTTTCAACTTAACAGCTCCACTGGGTATTGCCCGTTCAGGTCGTTCGATTTTATCCAAGTCAGCATCAAAAACATCATTAAATACAATCCCACCTCCATATAATCCTATCGTAGCAATGCAGAGCATTAAAACCGGAAAATAGTCGGTTTCAAAAGTCAAAAAGTAGCCTGAAATTGCAATCCCTGCCAAAACATCCGCAACAGAAGTTACAATGTTTGCCGGTCGCATTAACCGAAAAAAGTTCATGATCTTTTTCAAACCTGCCTAGCTGATGATAATCGATGATTTATCTGTTCTTGGTTGCTGACCACCCCGAAGCACGGTGTTACCTGCGAATTTTTCTGTTTGATCAACTGATAAGGGAGTGATGAAATCATTCTCATCAATCTGCCCGCTTTGTGCAAATGCTGCGATCGCGTTAGAATAGGTGATCATTTTGATATCTTCATCACTAATACCTTTCAATTTCATCAAGGCAGCCGTTTTAGGCACAGCTAAGGGATCGCTGATACCCCAGTCTGCTGCAGAGTTAATCATGATGCGCTCCGGGCCATACAACTTTGCGACCTCTACCATACGCTCATTCCCCATTTTAGTGAAGGGATATATTGTAAATGCTGCCCAGAATCCACGATCAAGAACTTCTTTTACCGTTTCCTCATTGTTATGATCGATAATTACCATTTTAGGATCTATGCCATGCTCAATGGCAATATCCATACTTCGTTGGGTACCTTTTTTCTTATCCCTGTGAGGAGTATGTATCTGAATTGGGAGACCTGCTTCTTTGGCAAGTTCAAGCTGCATTCGGTAATATTTATCTTCAGCAGCGGTTTGGTCATCAAAACCAATTTCACCTATCCCAACTACGCCTTCTTTATAGATAAAAAGTGGCAGGAGTTCCATTACCTCTTCGGCCAGTTTTTCATTATTTGCTTCGCGCGAGTTTAACCCGATGGTACAATAATGTTTAATTCCAAATTGGGATGAGCGAAACCTTTCCCAACCGACCAGGCTGCTGTAATAATCACGAAAGCTATCAATACCCGTACGTGGCTGGCCCAACCAGAAAGCAGGCTCAATCAATGCCACAATTCCCGCATCGGCCATTGCCTGATAATCATCGGTAGTTCTGGAGCTCATGTGAACATGTGGGTCGAAAAATTTCATACCCTTAATGATATCCAAATTCATAGCTTCAGCTACAATCTGGGGTTTTCTGTCGTCAAATGAATGGCTGCAACACATAATACACTAATTAAATATTTATTCCTCAGGAGTAAGAATACTCCAGTTAAGTTCTTTGTTTTCGATTGCTTTTAACAGTTCGGGATAAGACTTTAACAAGTTCTTAGCCGAATCAGAATCAGACTGATAGGCCGTTAACGCTGCAGCCTGCCTGTCTCTGAGGCTACCTTCCTCAAACAGTCTTTTGAGATCAGTCAAAAGATCATCATCAATAAAATTGCTTGTTAATCGCCAGAGATGTGGATTTATCTTTCTATTCGCTGCCCAGCGTTCATGGGCAAAATCAACAAGTGTTGCGGCAAGTTCAGCATTAGCGCGTTCATCAATCCCAGATATTCTATTTAAATCCTTTCCTGTAAAAAAAGCTTTAAGAATCAGCTGATTCCATGCTTTTTCATCAAGATAGCTAATTGGGTAAGGATTATTATACATAATTGCTTCTAAAACGAGTCCGATATTGCTCCTAACACCCTCCGCACATCTCATTAACCATAATTCTGGCCATGCAAATAAAGGCAACGAAGAATATAGTGCTACCAGTTCATTTACCTCGGCAGCGAGAAATAAATTCTCAATAGTCTTAACATATTTTTCTTTATCTGTGGGATCAAGCTGTAAGAGTAAACAAAGTCGGCCTAGTCTATCAATTGTCCAGCCTTCTAAAGTGAAACCAGGCTTAAGCTTTTCAATTTCAACCCATAGTTTATGGTTGGTAGTGATCGGTAATTTCCCTGTTTTCCTGGGCATCATTGCAAAAGCTGAATTAATAGCTGAAGTTTCAGGAGCTAGGAATTTTTCACTTAACCAATGCCAGGTTTCTTCAGTAACATTGGAACGGGTGAGCTCAGTGATGAGTACCCTAAATCTTTCTGCATCGTAATCAAACATGCTTACAAAATTGAATATCAGAAGAAATTAATTATTGCGAAATTTAACAAAAATCAGGAAGAATCTTACGCCTAAATAAGGAATTCGAGATCAAATACCACCTGACATAAAATAATTTAAGGCTAGAGCTGCTGATATAATCAGTAACCCAAAAAATTCACGGGTCTTTTCTATATAAGGTTTTGTTGCCTTCATACTTTCAGTGATACTTGGAGTATGATATTTGGTTATCCAATCACGGACACCATCCTTACCAAAGAATAAAATTAATGCATAGATCAGATAAAATGCGATAAGAATAAGGTAGGCCAGCGGGTAAAAAAACTGAAATCCTGCAAGCCCGCATAAAATTGACGCCGCCATATAAATGGGCACCCAAAGCCAGGAATCGCTGTCATTTAAATTAACATAGGCAAATGCCAAAAAGAAAAGGCAGAACATGATATTCAGGATATGCAGCAACATATAAAGCGATCTAATATTTTATATACTAAGGTAACAAAATCAATTGTTAGGTGCTAATTAAAAGCTTTATTTAATAAAAGAATCAATTAAATTTCTAAAAATGAGGTTCTAACCTAAACAAATAGAAATTAACAGAAAAGCATCAGCTGAATAAAGAATATTGACCAAATTTTGTCTTTGTATTTTTGACTGGCTGCACAGCAGATGGAGAGTTAATATGATAAACTTTACTCTCCTTTTCTCTGGATGCCACAATGATCTCGGTACCTTGCGATCTACTCTTGAATAATTCAAGAACAAGATCGGGATTATTATTATCTCTGGATAAATGTGAAAGCAGGAGGTGGCTCATGTGAGTTCCGTTAGTGCAGAATAATTCGAGTGCCTGTTTATTGGAAAGATGACCAAGATCGCCACTAATCCTTGCTTTTAAATGATGGGGGTATCGCCCATTTTCAAGCATCTCTTCATCGTAATTTGCCTCAAGGAAAGCTGCATGACAACTGGAAAAATAACGAATCACATGCTCACATGGAATTCCGATATCAGTAAATACGCCAACTTTAATTCCATTGTAACTAATAATAAAGCTATGTGGCTCAGCAGCATCATGAAATTTAGGGAAAGCTGTAATTTCAAGGCCTCCAATTTGAACCGCCTCATGAGCTTTAAAAGTTTTTAAAAGATCACTTTCCAAACTAAATCCAGACATTTTCAATGTGCCATCCGTTATAAAAACAGGTAGATTATATTTTTTAGCAATTACCGGAATGCCCCTGATATGGTCAGAATGTTCATGAGATACAAAAATAGCTCTCACCTTACTCATGGATAAACCAAGACGTTCCATACGCTTTTCGGTCTCACGACAGGTAATTCCTGCATCTACAAGTATTGCATCCTGCTGATTTTCAATGTAATAACAATTACCATTGCTACCAGAATTTAAGGATGTAAATGATAGTGCCATTCGTATTGAAGAGTTAAGATCCGCATTGATCTCGCTACGGGTTAAAATTATATAAAAAGCATTAAAGACTTCCTTTTAATGTGATTATATTCGCTTTAATCATGAATAAAATACTAATTAATATATGAA
>CAIJME010000096.1 GCA_903821625.1 uncultured Sphingobacteriales bacterium
ATCAATAGCGTCAAACCCTCCGGATACTGCGGTGCTGTGAGTTCGATTCGCCAGATCGGAGTAAACAAAACAGCTACCAAAGAAAATCCAGCGATTAGAATAGCTATTCTGCTGGAATCGGCAATTTTATTCTTATTCATCTTTTATTATTATAGAAAGAGAGATATAAGAATGCTGACAGCAGATCTCATATCTCTCTTCTGTGGATGAGTATTATTTCTTGGTATTTGGTACTGGAGCGTCAGATTTAGCGAGGTTCGTTCCTGTACTAAAACTTATTGGCACATTACTTCCAGCAGGTGACACCCTAACATATCCAGACATTTCCTGGTGAAGTGCACTACAAAAGTCGGTGCAATACATTGGGTACATACCCGCTTTTAATGGTACCCATTTTAAGGTTGTAGTTTCACCGGGCATAACCAGAAGCTCTGAATTTAAAGCGCCTTTAATTGCAAATCCGTGCGGTACATCCCAATCCTGCTCCAAGTTAGTGGTGTGGAAATAAACTTCATCACCCACTTTTATTCCTTCAATATTATCAGGAGTTAAATGGGAACGCATCAATGTCAGGTTTATATGTACCTTGTTACCCTGACGAAAAACTTTGGCTTCACCTTCTCCCTTGGCAACATAAGGATGAGTATTCTCTTCGATTTTGAAAAATTTTACAGACCTATCTTTAATCACACTTGCGGCAACTCCTTGGGCATAATGCGGTTCTCCAATAGTTGGAAAATCTAATAATAACTGCATTTTATCACCACTAATATCATATAGCTGGGCACTTTGAGATAATTCTGGCCCAGTTGGTAAATAACGATCTTTAGTAATCTTATTATATGCAACTAAGTATTTTCCGGTTGGCTTTTTAGAATCCCCACCAGGAATCATCAAGTGACCAACAGAATAATAAGTTGGAACTCTATCTAATACTTTAAGTTCCTTAACATTCCATTTTACAACTTCACTGGATACGAACATAGAGGTATAGGCATTTCCTTTGTCATCAAATTCAGTGTGTAATGGTCCTAAACCGGGTTTCTTAACTTCCCCATACAATGCTGCTTCGTACTTGATCACCGGAATACCATCATATACACCGTCAAATGCTTTTTCAGCAATTGCTTTTTGAATCTTATCAAAACTAAATACGGGAATCAATGCGGCCAATTTACCACTACCAACAATGTATTCGCCGGTTGGGTCAACATCGCACCCATGTGGAGATTTAGGACATGGAATCATATAAACCAAACCAGGATGATCTTTCATATCAAGAACAGTCACTTCGGTTTTAATTGTTGAGGTTGCTGTATGAGTATTATCATCAAAACGATTGCTTGCATATTTGGTTTTTTGCTTACGACCTTTTCCTTCTTTAATCAATTTTTCAGCCAACTTCCAGTTTACAGCCATAATAAAATCTTTATCCCGTTTAGAAGCATTTACTTCCAAAAGTGTGCTCGCCTGCTCTGTATTATACGTACTGAAGAAAAACCATCCATTCGATTTACCTTTTCCTGCATGGCTTAGATCGAAGTTTACTCCTGGGCCTTGAATCTGAAATGCAACATCCATATTGCCATTTTCTTTATCAACGCTAACAAAGCTTATGGTTCCTTTAAAGTTATCCTTATAGGTATTGATAGGAATGTCTCCATTTTTATCATCAGGGGGGATACTAAATCTTGTCCCGGCAACAATATATTCAGAGTTTTCAGTAATAAATGGTGAAGAATGATTACCCCCACTGTTTGGAAGTTCAAGGATTTCAGAGGTTCTGAATGTACCCAGATCGATACGGGCAACCCGTGGAGTATTATTTCCATTTGCAAAAGCCCAGCGGCCATCAATTTCGCCATTGGTTTGCGACATGGAAACGTGGTGAAGATCATCCCATGGAACAATGCCATGCGAGGTGTTCAACATTGGTTTTGTTTCTTCCGAATAACCCCAGCCCTTTTCAGGATCAACCGAAAATACAGGAATCACACGAAGTAATCTGCCACTTGGAAGGCCATAAACTGAAAGCTGACCACTAAATCCTCCGGATACAAAGTTGTAGTATTCATCATACTTCCCTGGTGCCACATATACTTTTGAAGCCGCATCTCCACTTACTACAGAGCCGGCATCCTTTGGCTTACAAGCATTCATGCTTATTAATAATGCAAAGGCAGCCACTCCCTGTACATATTTTGAGTTTATCTTCATTAGTTTAATTGTATGATAAGTATTAAATTGGTTTAAAAACTTGGCAAAAATTGCCAGATAACATTACTAAATAATATTTTCAAGTATTTTGAAATTAGGCTCTAAATCAATGGAAATGTTCTATTTCACACCATCATTTTTTCGCATATATTCCAGAAGATTTCTAGCATCTTGATCCGATAGATTTTGATTAGGCATACGAACCAGACAAAGTTCAAGCTGTGCCTGCATTTCAGGATCTTTATCGATCATTACATCGGTATTGGTAATAAAATTCATAATCCACTCAGGCTTACGACGTTGTGTTACACCAGACCAACCTGGTCCGACAAGTTTCTCATTTGTAGTTTTATGGCAACTGGTACATTTCACCTTTGCAACCTTATCGCCTAAATCTGCTTTGGCAAGATCAATGGTAGCTCCCAATTCAACACTAGTAAATTTGCCCTCACCTCTATGAGGATCATACGATGGATTTCCAATTTCTGTTTTAGAAGCTTCAGCTTCAGAAGTTTCATCAGTTGTTGATTCTGAATTATTACTTCCCCCGCAAGATGCAAATGCAGCGATCAGGAATGCAACCAAACTTAGTACAAGGAGTTTTTTCATATTACCAGATTTAGATTTAAAATAAATTTGTTGTACAAGTTTAGATAAGACCTGAAAATCATTTTATGCGTTCAATCATAAATGATAAATGTCATTTAATTAAATAAGCAGTATCATAATTTAGAATTCATACCCGACTTAATTTTGTTTATCAATTTTACATCTCAGGATATGATAGATATTAACTTATTACTTGCTTGGGGTGCAACCTATAAAAAAGTTGGCGTCAATGAAATAGTCTTTACTGAAGGCCAGCAATGCAGTTATTATTATCAAATAATAAGCGGTACAATCAGTTGGCTGAATATTGATGAAGACGGTAGAGAATGCATCCATTATATTGCCGAAGCTGGCGAATCATTTGGAGAATTTCCTCTTTTTGATGATGGCCCCTATGCAGCTTCAGCCATTGCAAATTCAGAGTCAATATTGATCAGGCTTTATAAACCCGTATTTCTAGATTTATTAAATGAAAAGAATAAATTGTTATTTGAATTTACCCGCCTATTAACAAAAAGATTACGCTTTAAATATTCAGTAATTAAGTCTTTTGGTTCAAATTGTCCGGAAGAAAGAATCATCAATCTTATAAAAAATCTGAAAGCAGAAAGCAAGAATTATTGTGCTGATTGTGATCAGTTAAAATTGACCAGGCAGCAGATTGCAGACATGACTGGGCTTAGGGTAGAGACCGTTATCCGAACCATGCGTCAAATGCATACAAAAGGTGATATAATAATTTCTAGAGGAAAAGTCTTTTGTAAGGATATGACTGAAATCATAATGGCTTAACATTTCTATAGCTATTTTTGAAAAAAAAAAAATGAATACCTTTTTATCAAAATGGATTAGCATTTCATTTCTGAATCTATTTCTAGTTGCTTTTCTAGGTTTCATACTGAGATATAAGATCCTCTTTTACCTTCCGTTTTCCAATCAGAGATATATTCTGCACAGTCATTCACACTTTGCATTTTCAGGATGGATTACCCAAAGCCTGATGGTCTTGCTAATTTATTACTTAAGTACAAAAATTGGTGAACAGGTATTTAAAAAATATCGGCCTCTGCTTTATGCAAATCTAATCTGCTCCTATGGTATGCTTATAACCTTTATGTTTCAGGGCTACGGTTTATTGTCAATCAGTTTTTCAATATTTTCAATACTTGTTTCAATTGCATTTACAAGTTATTTCTGGGTAGACCTTAAATGGATACAGAAAAAAGCTGTCAGTATTTTATGGTTTAAAGCTGCTTTGGCATTTGGTATTATTTCATCAATTGGAGCACTCAGCCTTTCTTATTTAATTGCTAATAAAATAACGGATCAAAATTGGTATCTAACTTCGATCTATTTCTTCTTGCATTTTCAGTATAATGGATGGTTTCTGTTTGCTGGCATGGGACTATTATCCGACAAACTGGAATTTCTCATTCATGAGCGAAAAAAATTATACACTATATTCTACCTCTTCTTTTTCGCTTGTATTCCTGCCTACTTTTTATCCATACTTTGGTTACCATTCCATATAATTATTTACCTAATACTAATTGTGGCTGTTATTTCACAACTCATTGCCTGGGCTATTATGTTAAATATTTTATCTAAAAATAGAATTGAGATTAGTAAACAATTGAGTCCTCAAGGAAAGACGTTTTTGATTCTTTCGGCCATTGCCTTTACCATTAAGCTAATACTTCAATCCGGCTCTATCCATCCTTCACTTAGTCAGTTATCCTATGGATTCAGACCCATCATTATTGGCTACCTGCATCTTGTATTGTTAGGGGTAACTAGCATTTTCATAATTGGATATATTATTTCTTTTAAATTAATAAGTAGTAATAAATTAGTAATTAAAGGCACTATTATCTTTGTGGCTGGTATTATAATCAACGAATTACTATTAATGACACAAGGAGTTGCTGCTCTGAGGTATACAGCAATACCTTACATCAATGAAATGCTATTGGCAGCTGCCATGATTCTGTTTATTGGTACGATAACCATTGCTTTAGGCAATTTAAGGTCAATTAAATAAAACCTGAAGAATAGAGTAGAGAGTATTGAGTATAGAGTATAGGGTATAGAGTATAGAGTATAGAGATAATTGGTTCAAAAAGGCAATACCTTGAAAATGATTTTAATACTAAAAAATGTTATCGGATAATGGTAACCGATCCAGAAATAAGCTTTCGCCCTTTTGTTTTGGGATCAATGATATAGTAATAAGTTCCCATTGGAAGATCATTTCCATTCATTTGCCCTTTCCATGGCTGAGCATACCCCTTTATACTATAATAAACCACTGAGCCATACCTGCTAAATACCTTTACGGATGCATTCGCATAACTTTCAAGGTATTTTATATTCCAGATATCATTAATGCCATCTCCATTGGGTGTAAATGCATTTGGTACTTCAGGCGATTTCAATACTTTAACAAAAATAGCATCAACAGAAACACAGCCCTGATCTGAGGTAACGGTTAAAACATAGGTGATATCATCCAGAGGACTTGCCACAGGATCTAGAATATCATCTTTGCTTAATCCTAAAGAAGGAACCCATTTATAGCTGAGGTTATTTCCTGAAGCAATTGCATTTAATTTTACCTCTCCTCCTTCAAGAATAATGGTATCTCTACCAGCAAACAAGGCTGGAGTTGGCATCACCAGTATTTCTCTAGATAGGGAATCTGCACAGCCATTGTTTGCGGTAAACACATATTTAATGGTATGCTTACCCAAGCCTGCAAGAGCCGGACTAAATATCCCACTTGCTGAAACCCCATTTCCTGAATAAATACCAATACCAGCTTGAGCATTCTTTTCGGATGCTTGGGTAAGTTGGAATGGAAGCAATTCCTGGCAAACATCAGGAATTGCTGTAAAAATAACTTCAGGCACTGATTTCACGGTAATGGTTTGAATTTTTTCATCATTACAAACGCCTCCTGAATAGGCCAGCATTCTTACTCTAAATTGCTTACTTGCCGGAGCACTAAAAACAGGATACTGTATTCTGTATTCCTTACCGGGAAAAGGATTTTCATCAATCAATTTAAAACTTAGGTCACCGCCATAATCAAAAAACCATTCCACCTTTCCTATGGTCCCAAAATCGACGGTAGATGTATTTCGGAAAACAACTTCCTTATTACTGCAAAGCTGGGTGCTATTTAAAACAAGAAAATCTGCTTTAGGGACGGCACCGCTTACCTGAAAAGACTTCACAAGCTTAGTTACACAACCCGCTGCTGAAGTTACGGTTAAGCTTACCTGGTAGGTACCTGCAATAGTATATTTATGAGTTGGATTTTTTAAATTTGATGAATTCAAGCTACCTGCAACAGGATTCCCAAAATCCCATAAATAGGATAATACAGAACCATCTGCAATAGTTGAAGAATCTGTAAACTGAGCAAATGAATCTCGAATACAAATTTCAGGAATTCCAAAGTTTACGATAGGAACTGGATTAATAACAATAGATTTTTCAAACACAATACTTTCACAACCTTTATCAGTAACAAGCTTCAATTTAACCTGGTAAGTGCCTGGTAAAAGATATTTACGCGTAAATGGAGCCGCCGAATTCTTTTCTTCAATAGTACTGCCATCACCAAAATCCCAAGTCCATTTTATGATGTTCCCTTCTGCAGTGGTTGAAAGGTCTGTAAAAGTTATATCCTTGCTTTCACAGGATGGCGAACTTGTACTAAAATTTACAACCGGCAGCGCAATAACATGAACAATTTGAGTAACTACATCAGATTGGCAACCAGTTTCACCTTCAACCATTAGCTTAACACTATAATCACCGCTAGCAGCATAGGTATGCATCGGATTTTTGTCTGTAGAGAATTCATTGTCTCCAAAATCCCAAAACCATTTTTTTATACTTTTACCGTTCCCCTGGCTGGCATCGGTAAAAGTTATTTTAGTATTAGCACAAGATTGAAGAGTTGCTGTATATACTGCTGAAGGTTTATTAAAAATCTCAAATTCAAAACTGACAACTTCCAAAGCATTACAACCGGAAGGATTCGGATTAATTGCAACTGCAGTAATTAAATATTTACCTGCTGCTGAATATACGGGGTCTGCTCTAGGATAAACATAACTGTAAATGGTTCGGCCATCAATTAGCGAAGTTGTGAATGCAGGAGCAGATTGAGTAAATGGCCCATTTCCATCATTTACATCCCAAACAATATTAGAAGTCTGGTAAGGAAGCTTAAGTATAAATTTAGATGATTTATTTACACAGTTCGAAGAAATTAATAGATTGGATTGATTATTGGCGGTGATATTCTGAAATAGATTCTTTACATCAGCACCGGCAAGATAAGCATACGACTCAACAGCACCATAACCATAAGCAATTGCCACAAAACCTCCATTAGCAACAATTCTATGCTGATCTTGCGAGGTACTAACATCAATAATTACATATGAATACTCCGCATCAATAGTTTTAAATCCAGAAACAGCAAGGCCATCTACCTTTAATGTTGGAGCGTCTACGGTTTTAAGTATGATATTCAGATAATATTTATTGATGTTTGTTCTCACCCCTGGAACACTGATCAGCTTAGAAAAAACAGTTATATCGCTCAAAGTCTGCTCAATTGGATTCAGGATGGTCATTTCAGGATCTCCCGGAAATGTAACAGCAATCCGGTTTGATGCATTACAATTTTGTGCAGATTGGTACTGAGCCACCCCTATAGGCCTATCTGCTTTAACAATACTTGGTTTATTTGTAAAATAGGTGATTATACTTCCTTTTTTATACGGATTGGCAAGAGCCGTTCCAAAAGCTGATACAGAACTCCCGTTTACAGAAATATTCGTGTTATCTTCTGATACAATGATTCGGATTGCATCAATATTTCCATTTTCAGTATTATAAAAAGGCGCGGTAACAAAATTCTTTCCCCATGCAGAAATTGGGAAAAGTTGCTGATATAAGTTATCTCCACCGCTCGGAGTTGGTTTCCCAGGAAGAGTAACATTCGGATTGGTAAGCGTATTCCCATCTTCGCAAAATGCTGCCCAAGTATTTCCAGAAAAAACTGCTATGGGTTTACAAGTACCCAATGTCTTGATAATGGATCCTGAAACATCATTTACTGACTGGTATTGATAAACGTCCCCCTTATTTAATTTTACTGGGATTTTAAAAGTTGTATTTGCTATCCTAGTGCCACTAGTGCTACTAACCGTGGGTGTTATCTCTATTTCTGTATCATCTTCAACAGCCACAATAGTAAATTCAGATTTTGCATTACCGTTTTGTGCCCCCCCAACATTTTGATATGAAAAAGCATAATATTCTCTTCCAAGCGATTTTGTTGGCAGTATTAAACTTCCTGCAGTTCTGGCACTATTAGAAATTACTGCATATACTGATATTGGGCTACCTGTTGTAATATGAATTCCCTTATTAATTTCTACAAGATCAGAGCTAGCAATATGGACATCAAAAACAGCAGGGTCAATAAATACAGGTGTTATAGTATTGGCAGTAATTGTACCTGAGGCAATAGTCTGACCAAGACCCTCTACCTTATAGGTGGTGGTTATATCTGAAGAAAGAAATAAGGTCATTTTTGATACTTTACCATCAATGTGACCTGAATATGCAAGCCAAAAATCAGTGCCTTTATTGGATGTATTTTGAGCAATTGCAAAAGAAGAAAGGCCGAAAATTAAGCCAAAAATCACTAATAATTTTCCAGAAAGTTGCTTCAAAATTATTTTTTTATATTGTTAAAGGCTTTTAAAATACTACTACTAAAACTACGTAAACAATCGCTAAAGTGTTAAAAGAATATGAATCGGAAAGTTTAATACTCAAATTATAATTACGAAATCTAGAAAGTTTTGGGTTAAAAATGATTAATCCATTTTGACAAATTTAACCAATGAAGGTTTATCTATTTGCAATTTCTGTCCCGTTGGCGTTAATTTTCCGCTTGCAGGGTCACGTTTAAATACGATAATTTCGTTTGTAGCCTGACTAGTTGAAAGCAACCAATTGCCACTTGGGTCAAAATCGAATGTGCGGGAGCTTTTGCCAAACGAAGGCTGCTTGGCAACAAGGCTTAAGATTCCTGTTTTTTGATCAATGGAATAAATTGCAATTTCATTTACTGTACTTCTTGTGCTGGCATACAGAAATTTACCATCATCCGAAACATGAATATCTGCACCGTGGCCAGGGCCAGCAAATCCATCAGATAGCATCGAGATGGATTGAATTTGGTTCAAATGACCATTCTTATAGTTGAACGCATACACTTTAGAGTTAATCTCCGTTACTACGTAGAAAAATTTCTTATTTGGATGAAAAGTGCTGTGACGCGGGCCAGCACCAGGATCCAGAGTTATAAAAGGCTGTGCCGCTGCCGACAAAGCCAGGGGTCTAATTTTTGAATTGAAGCGGTAAATATTGATCTTATCTGTTCCCAGGTCAGCTGCGAAAACATATTTATTATCAGGAGATAACACTGCAGAATGCACAAAAGGTTTTTTTCTTGCAATGCTGCTACCCTCATGTTTAATATCTTGAATATCAGAACCCAACGCACCATTTGCTTCAATAGGCAAGGCCGTAAGGGAACCTCCACCATAATTAGCAGCGAACACATAGTTTCTGTTGGCATCCACCGAAATATGAGTAGGTCCATTACTGCCCGAAGGTTGGCTATTTAAAATTTGAAGATTACCGGTTTTGGGATCGAATGACAATGCACTGATTTTACTCTCCTTTGATTCTGTAACGGAATAAACAAATTTCCGATCCGGAGAAACTGCAAAATAGGAAGGACTTTCAAGAACAACTTTTGACTTATAGGTAATCGCTCCATTTTGACTATCAAACTCATAAACATAGATTCCTTCACTTTTTCCAGGAGATGTATAGGTACCAACTAACAAATGGTACTTCTCACTTTGTGCAAATAAGCTTAATGAGAGCAGGTTTAAAACAAAAAAAACTGTAATTTTTCTTAATTCCATTTTCCGAATCTTTTCTAATAAATAAAAGTAAGATAAAAATCATTTTTCTTCATTTTAATTGAAAAGTAAAATAGTTTA
>CAIJME010000097.1 GCA_903821625.1 uncultured Sphingobacteriales bacterium
TAATGAGCATAATGACGAGAATCTTTCTGGCATGAATGATCTTGGGTTAAATAATATGAATTACATAAAAGGATCAGTGCCTGAAGCAGTTATCATTCCTTCAGATGAGCATATGTTTACAATAATGGAAGAAGCAGTATATTCTGATCCAGTACAGGTAGGAATTGGTAATCTTGCCATTTCTGATGAAATGATTATTTACGATAAAATTTCATCGCCATTATCTGAAGAAGACAAAACTACATCCACAAATATGGATAAAAAGGAATATATTAACCTTTTTATCAGCCATAATATAAAATAGGGTATGGGAAAGAAAAAACAATATCAAAGTAGAGAGCAACTAAAAGAGTTTTTTAGAAACGGTAAGGTGCCATCAGAAAAACATTATTCAGACCTCATTAATTCTATGGTTCATAAGGTTGATGATGGTTTTTCCAAAGATGACATTAATGGATTACGTATTTCTTCAATTGAAGAAGCCAAAAATTTGATTTCCTTCTATAAAGATCTTAATGAGCAAGATCCCTTTTTTCTGATTTCTAAGGATGAATTGGATCCTACAAGCTTGACATTAAAACCATTTGAAGTTCCTGAAGGAGTTAAAAATGAAAATAATAATAACTTTTTTTTTCATACTAACGGGAAATTAGGTATTGGAACAAAATGCGATGATAGATTCAAAATGGAGGTCAATGGTTTTGTCGCTATGCAGGGCAGAATTGGTACTTATAATAGTGGTTCAAGACCAGCAGATGGAAATTGGTACACTATTCTTGAAAAATTAGATCATTGTCAATCTTTTGAAATTATGGCCAGAACTGGTAAAAAAGGTACTGGTAGATTTGCACTCATGCATGCTATAGCCTTAGGTATTTATGGGCCTAGAGGAAGTAAAATTAAAAAGCAGCAAACCTATTATGGTTTTTTCTGGAATAAATTAAATCTCAGATGGACAGGAACAACTCATAATTACAATCTAGAAATTAGATCAAATAGTAACTATGGAGAAAATGTAAATATTCATTACAGTATAACTCATTTATGGGACGATTTTTTATTTCTTGATCCAAACGAATAATTTTATTTAATTAGAAAATGATCAAGCCAGTTACCATAGAAAAGGATGCTCTGAAGAAACCTTCGTTGGATTTTGACTATTTGCGTAAAAGTGGAATTGAATTAATTCAACAATTGTCTGGTAAAAGCTGGACCGACTTAAATCTTCATGACCCTGGTTTAACGATTCTAGAACAATTATGTTTTAGCATTACGGAGCTTGCTTATAGAACTGATTTTCCTCTTCAGGATCTTTTAGCTAATGAAAATGGTACTATTGACTTCCAGAAGAATGCTTTTTTTATCAAAGAGGAAATTTTAACTACTAGTCCGGTAACTATCAATGATTTCCGAAAAGTTATAATTGATGAAATTGAAGTAGTTAAAAACGTTTGGTTTTATCCATTAAAATCAAAGTACTCTTATGGTGCTTTAAGTGGTCTATATAGTGTTGTTGTTCAGGTTGATCCTAAAACAGCAGAAAAATTATTACTAGATGATAATATTTCAATAAATATAGCTGATCAAGTTCGTAAATGTTTTGTGTCAAGGAGAAATCTTTGTGAGGATATACTTGATGAAATTATCATTTTAAAACCTGAAAAACTGACGGTCGAAGCTGAGATAATGATCGAACCTCATCGGCTTGCTGAAGAAATTTTAGCTTATGTATATCACCGTTTGGAGAACACTCTAAATCAACCTGTGAACTCTTATACACAGGATGAACTTTTAAATAATGGATTAAGTATTGACCAAATATATAATGGTCCTCTTTTAAAGAATGGTTTTATTCCAGAAAATGAGCTTACTGATAGAAAAATTTTAATTGATCCAACTGAACTAATTAAGTCAATATCCCAAATTGATGGAGTGCTTTCAGTTAAAAATTTAAAGATAATTAACGGGCATCAAAGCAGGTTTAACAAACCCTTTAAAATTGGCGAAGATTCATTTGCTCTATTAGATATTAAATTATCAGAGCAACATATTAAGTTATTTAAAGATAATTTGGAATTAACTGTAAAGAGACCTGTTTTTCGTTCTATTTTGCAAAAAATTAGAGAATCCGATAAAAGAGATTTTATTTCTTCCTTTTATTCAAATTCTGAAAAAGAGCAAATAGGAGGTAAATATCGTGACAATAGAATTTATCATTCAATACAAAATCACTTTCCAAAGATCTATGGAATTGGAAAAGAAGGTCTTGCAGACAAAACACCATTGTCTCGAAAGGCACAAGCCAAACAATTGAAAGGTTACTTGCTTTTTTTTGAGCAAATCATGGCTAATTATTTGACTCAGCTTTCAAATATTGGCAATGTTTTATCAGTTGATATAGACAATAAGGGTTTAAATACTTATTATCTGAATACGCTATACAACGTTCCAGATGTTAAATACTTGTTAAAAGAATTCACCACAAACTATCCTGAAATGTCTAAGCAGGATTGGGAGTTATTTAAAAAAGATGAAAATAATGGCTATATAAAATCACTGAAAGATTCATTAGAAACTGATAAAACTTTTGAAAAAAGGAAAAATAAACTTTTTGACCATCTTTTAGCCAGATTCAATGAGTTTTTATACCCATATCCAGTTCATCTTTATTCTACTTTATATGAATCTTATCTAAATGATGATAGAATAAGTACCGAGCTTAAATGGAAATCATCTGTTTTAAAGAATCTTTCAAAATTCAGTTCATCTAGGTTCA
This sequence comes from uncultured Sphingobacteriales bacterium, assembly GCA_903821625.1. GTDB lineage: Bacteria > Bacteroidota > Bacteroidia > Sphingobacteriales > Sphingobacteriaceae > Daejeonella. The sequence continues at coordinate 2,777 of CAIJME010000097.1, forward strand.
GAGCTTTTAATTACCTGAAATCGAAAAAAACAATTGATCAATGGGATTTTGAATCTAAAATGAGATTACTACTTTATATTTCTGATGACAGTATAGGAAGAAAGTTAAGTTCTGTACTGGATAACGAAAATATTAGTATTGAGCCTGTTGGGGCTAAATCAGTATTGACATCTTTAAAAGGAACAAAAAAATCAGCTGAATCTTCTTGGCAAAATGATATGCCCCATATTTTAATGGACAAAGCTGAGATTAAGGCATTATTTGATAATGGAGAGATTAATAGAAATGATAATATCCCTAATGATGCATTTCTTCTTCAGAACCAGGAATTAAGTATACTAAAATATGCGCTGGATATAAAAAATTATAGAATCGGAATAGATCCTGAAAATGAGAATATATATGTTGTAGTTTTTAAAGCCCCTGACCAAGAAAAATGGACTTTGATTAGCCGCTTTTCAAATCATGCTATTGCTATGAAATCTTTAAAAAATCTAATAAATTTTATTAGAAAAATAAATATTAAGTCTGAAGGATTCTATTTAATGGAACATATTCTGATTCGCCCTGATTTGAATTCTAAAGTATTTGGATTTAAATTTATTGCAAAAAATGGTCAGATTTTAATAGAGCATAGTAAATGGATGACATTTCATGAGCGTGATGTGCTTGTGGAATCTTTACATGAACTCTTATCTAAAGAAGCTGAAATTAA
>CAIJME010000098.1 GCA_903821625.1 uncultured Sphingobacteriales bacterium
ACGCTTTCTTGTTTGGTTGTATACCAGTGGTGGTTTTTTACGGACGATTATATGTTAAATCGCCAAAAGAGGAAAAGAAACCTATTGCTGCGATGTTAGCGATTTTTTCAGTGGTGATATTATTTTGGGCAGTTTTCAAGCAAAATGGATCTACTTTGAATACCTGGGCGGATCGTTATACAGATCGCGAAGTGCCAAATGTGGTAGTGCCAATGCTTTCACAGTTGAAATTAGTAGATGAATCGAATGTGTATGCCAAAGATACCTTTGTTGTAATGGATAAACAGTTTCGAGTTGCGGATAAAGAGAAGATGGAAATGACATACCCTCCTTATTTTAAAAATATGGAAAAATCTAAGTTGCCGAAAGAAGGGGAGGGAATTAAATTGATCAATACAAATTTATTCCAATCCGTAAATCCTTTTTGGGTGGTTGCGCTTACGCCATTAATATTAGCGTTTTTCGCTTTTTTGAGAAGGAAAGGAAGAGAACCTTCTACACCTGCTAAAATTGCCTTTGGATTAACAATATCCGCTTTATCTTGTTTTATTATGGTTGCTGGTGTTTACGCAAGTCAGAATGGTATGATTAAAACATCGGCTTGGTGGTTTATATCATCCTATGGAGTGATTACGATTGGAGAATTGTTCTTGAGTCCGATGGGCTTGTCTTTGGTTTCAAAATTGAGTCCTCCAAGATTAACAGCATTAATGATGGGAGGTTGGTTTTTAGCAACGTCTATAGGGAATAAATTATCTGGGGTATTGAGTAGTTTGTGGGATGGATATGAAAATAAAGCCAATTTTTTCTTGGTAAACTCTGTTCTTTTAGGTTTCGCAGCATTGATGATGTTTATTATGCTGAAGTGGTTAAATAAGATATTTAAAGAATATACCTAGTCAATGCTATATTTCTACGCTTTTCACTTAAACCACTTAGAGTATTATCTGTAAAACCAGAACTCTTGAAAATAAGATTATCAAGACTTTCACCTTGTTCGTTGCGTATTCCTCCCATAACATTGAGAGCTCCTTGTTGTAGATCAACATGGGGTGTAACAGAAGGTCTAAACCAATCTGCATTACAAGGAACTATAGCCAAATCTCCTCTTATCATATCTCCTTGAGCTCTTAAACGGGTATTATTTCTGTTTGCTACAATTAGTCTAGTATAAACAACTGGTGCTGGCTCTCCGTTAGTACTAGCAGATGTCATATCACTAACAGGTAAATTTGCTTCAGAATATTCATGTTTTCCAGCTTGTTCATTTGCGCCTTTGAAACCATTTTGTTTTTTAGCTACATCATAAGCATTGTAAGTAGCTTGATTATAATTACCAGTTGCAAATCCTGGTTCAGTTATAGGTGCTCCTCCGTGATAAGAATCTGGAACTCCACCTCTACCACAGCTTGGAACTCCTGTTCCAGACGAATCATTTCTGGGTTTATAATTTTCTCTGGACGCCATTCCTCCGAATGTTAATGGATTTGTGGGAACTGCTTGATTTGTTTTACTCGGCATATTATATCTAATATTAGCACCATAATCAGTGTTTGAAAATCTTGGATTTAAATGGGATTGATATGTACCAGGAACTGTAAAAAATTCACCTTTAGATGCCTCGGTTATAGTGTTATTTGTAATTGGTTTTTTGTTTAAAAATCTATTCATTCCTAAAGAAGTAAAATTACC
>CAIJME010000099.1 GCA_903821625.1 uncultured Sphingobacteriales bacterium
ACAATGGTCATCAATCCAACTCCGCCAGGTACAGGAGTGATCCAGGATGCTTTCGGAGCAACATTTTCAAAGTCAACATCGCCAAATAACTTGTATCCTGATTTTGTTTCTGTTGAAGTTTCACGATTCATACCCACATCGATAACAATGGCACCATCCTTCACCATATCAGCGGTAACAAAATTTTTCTTTCCTATTGCAACAATTAGGATGTCGGCATCCAGACTAAATTTTTTAATATCTGGTGTTTTGCTGTGGCAAATAGTTACGGTACAATTCCCGGGATTGGTATTTCTGGCCATTAAAATACTCATCGGTGAGCCAACAATATTACTTCTACCAATAACAACACAATGCTTACCACTGGTTTCTATACCATATTCCTGCAACATCAGCAAAATTCCATAGGGTGTAGCAGGTAAGAAGGAGGGAAGGTTCCGTTGCATTCGTCCAAGATTTATAGGATGAAAACCATCCACATCTTTTTCGGGTGAGATCTTCTCAGTGACTTTATCAGCTGATATATGTTTAGGTAGGGGAAGTTGTACTAATATGCCGTCTGTATCAGGATCCTGATTAATTTCATCGATTTTTTTCAGGAGTTCCTCTTCAGAGATTGAACTTTCAAAACGGTATAATGTGGAATTAAAACCAACCTTTTCACAGTTCTTGATCTTGCTAGCTACATAGGTTTCCGAACCGCCATCATGACCAACAAGTATGGCTACCAGGTGAGGTTTTCTTCCTGTTTTTTTTAGGATTTCAGCTGCCTCAATAGCGATTTGTTGTTTTAATTTTTCTGATACAAATTTTCCGTCCAGTAATTGCATTTAGATATTGATTGGATATTTATTTACATTTTATAACTTAATAAGCTGTTTTATTCACTATTCGTGAAAAACGAAATAGGATATTAATCTAATTTTAGAACAGCCATAAATGCCGTTTGCGGAATTTCTACGTTTCCTACTTGACGCATTCGCTTTTTACCTTTCTTTTGTTTTTCCAAAAGCTTTCTCTTTCTAGAAATATCTCCACCGTAGCATTTTGCAGTTACATCTTTACGCAAGGCTTTCACTGTTTCGCGAGCAATGATCTTTGCACCGATTGAAGCCTGAATAATAATTTCAAATTGCTGGCGAGGGATTAATTCTCTTAATTTCTCACAGATCTTTTTTCCGAAATTATAGGAGTTTGTACGGTGAATAAGTGAAGATAGCGCATCAACAGGTTCAGCATTTAGTAGAATGTCTAATCGAACCAAATCTGATTGTCGATAACCAATCTGATGATAATCAAATGAGGCATAACCTTTTGAAATTGTTTTTAAGCGATCGTAAAAATCAAATACAATTTCTCCCATTGGCATTTCAAATATCAGTTCAACACGGTCTGAAGTCAAGTAGGATTGATTAATGATTGTACCTCTTTTTTGAATACAGAGGGACATGATTGGCCCTACAAATTCAGACTTTGTAATAATATTAGCCTTAATATAGGGCTCTTGAACATAATCAAGTTTACTTGGGTCAGGAAGGTCTGACGGATTATGAACATCAATTTCAATTCCCTTTGATGTAAAAGCTTTATAAGAAACGTTTGGAACAGTTGTGATGACGGTCATGTCAAATTCACGTTCTAGGCGTTCCTGAATAATTTCCATGTGAAGCATTCCCAAGAAACCGCAACGGAAACCAAATCCTAAGGCGGCAGATGATTCGGGCTCAAACACAATTGAAGCATCATTAAGCTGCAACTTGTGCATACTTTCTCGAAGCTCTTCGTACTCATCGGTATCAACTGGGTAAATACCTGCAAAAACCATGGGTTTAACCTCCTCAAAGCCCTTAATGGGCTCTTTACTTGGTTTATCTCTATGCGTAATGGTATCACCAACCTTTACTTCACGTGCTTCTTTTATTCCGGATATGATATAACCCACATCACCTGTTTTAATGACATCTTTAGCCTTTTGTGTAAGTTTTAATGTCCCA
>CAIJME010000100.1 GCA_903821625.1 uncultured Sphingobacteriales bacterium
GGTTTCAAATGGTTGTTAAGGGAGAAGATAACCTCATGATTAATGAAGATTTCTTTCATCTAAATATGAGTGTTATATTTCCATCATGGCCAGCTCGTTTTCAGGATAAAAACTTTAGAGAGATAGCAGAAAATCTTTTTCGCTTGAATTCTCCTGCACATGTTAATATAAATTTTATTTGGATGGGTTTAAGTAGAATGAAAAGATTTGAAGCTTGGTTTTTTGATTGGAAAAAATTTACCAAAGAAAAAATAGATTCTGATACAAAGGATGTACTTAGAAGCGCATTGGTTCATTTACTTTATCAATAGAATAATATTCAATTTTGATTGAATATGGATAAGTACCCTCATATTATCGGTAAACAGATTTTTGACCTAGAATTCTCATCCAAGCAAGAGAGTCAGATACTTCAAGATAAGATTAGCTCAATTTTTAATTCCCGGCTGATAGATGAGATGAATGTTTTATTTGAAAGGCTTATTCCTTCCAACAAAATAATCAAACTCGACACGTTAAGTATAGATATAGGGAGTATTAGTTTTGAATCATTGGACAGTGAATTACCAAACAAGTTGATTCAAAAACTCGAGCAGGAGCTGAACCTAATCCTTCTCCATGACAATTCTGCAACTACTGCTGAATCAGATGTTATTTTTCAGGATGATAAAAAAGGTAGCTACCTCCAATTACTAGAGTTTTTTCTTCTAAAAGGTACTTTTCCTTGGTGGGTGTCAACTATAGAGGGCCCATCAGTATCTGAGGTATTAGAATTTTTATTACTTCATTCATCTCTGAAATTAAAAGAGTTAATCTTGCGTGTTGGGCAAAATTCTTATTCTAGAAAACGCCTTGTCTACCAATTCTCAGAACAGCAAATCAAATATATCATTGTATTACTTGAACCTGAAGAAGCGGAGTTTATTTTTGAATATCATCATAATGTAGTTCAGGTTCAAAGGGAAGTTTATCTTGTTAAAAATCAAGAAAGTGACTTCAAAAGAGAAGTTTGGTTTTTAATAATCACCTTTCTGATTGTAGACAGGGGTTCGCATTTCAATAGGAAGGAATTTGTCAGAAATATGCTTAGGGGAATGGCTTCTCATTTTAATACTAATTTTAGTGAACTTATTGCCTTGTTTGCTGCAGGACTTAAATTAGGGTCGCCTGAACTAAAGAATATTGACTCTCTTCAAAATATTATTTTTGAATTATTTGTAGAGTCAGTGTCTGTCCCTCAAAAAGAGGCTTTAGTAAATAATCAAATTATTAAGAAAGATTTGTTTAAGCTTTCTTATGATCTTGATCTCCTTAGATATTACCTGACTTTTGGAAGCTTTCCTTGGTGGAGCTCTTACCTTGATCAACAATCATTAGAAAAGATTTTAACAGAGATGCTAACTATTCAGCCCAAAACGATGGCTGTTATGCTCCATAATGTTGGAAAACAACAATACAGCAGGAAACTGTTAATAAAAACCTTTAGTGAGGAAATTTTACTTTCGATTGTTAATTTACTAGAACCAGATCAAACCGAATTTATTTCTGACTATATGGCTGAAGCTAAAGAAATTAATAAGAGGGATTCAAAACTCAAGGTTCAAAGTCAGGATCTAACTGAAGCTGTATGGGAGTTTGTTTTTGAGTATTTACTGGTAGACAGGGGATCAATGTTTAACCAGCAGATGTTTCTTGAAAGTAATATTCGGAATTTAGCAAACCGTTTCAATACAAATTATACTGACATATTGGTTTTTCTTGTTCAAAGTATTAGAGGTAGGCATCAGACGAGTGGTAGGCAAATTTCACTTATTCAAGATTTAAAAAAACTTTATAATGTTCTAATAAAAGATGAAAAATCGAGTTTTTTTAATATAAATGAAAAGACCATCGATTATAAGGTTCCGGAGCTTGCAGAAGCTAAAGGTTTGAGAGATGTTCTATATTACTGGATAAAAATGGGTCATTTCCCATGGTGGGCAGGAAAGTTTGCTAATTTAGGTGCGTCTAAATTATTAGAACAATTAATTAGAGAATCGCCTACTGATGCTTTACTATTCTTTAAGTTTAGTGGCACAAGTCTGACTA
>CAIJME010000101.1 GCA_903821625.1 uncultured Sphingobacteriales bacterium
AGTTAAAAGCTAAAAGTTAAAAGCTAAAAGTTGAAAGTTAAAAGTTAAAAGTTAAAAGCTAAAAGTTGAAAGTTAAAAGTTGAAAGCTAAAAGTTAAAAGTTAAAAGTTAAAAGCTAAAAGCTAAAAGTTGAAAGTTAAAAGTTAAAAGTTGAAAGCTAAAAGCTAAAAGTTAAAAGCTAATTCATTAACAATATAATACATAAAATAAAATCCTTATTACTCCTTAGTAGCATAATAATACCAGTACCTCATACCTCAGACTTCAGTCCTCATACCTCAGTCTTCCTACCTCATACCTCAGTCCTCAGACCTTACCTAATACCTAAACTCTTTAATGAGCTCCACAGCGTATTTAACATGATCGAATGGAATATCTGGCATAATACCATGACCCAGATTGAAGATAAAACCATCTTGCCCACGCATCCGTTCAAATAAGCGATGTATTCTTTCCTTGATTACTTTCTTATCTGCATAAAGAATATGCGGATCCAAGTTACCCTGAACACCAATTCCTGCAGGAAGTATTTTTTTAATATCCAAAAGATCGGCATTCCAGTCAACTGAGATCACATCAGGCTTTGATTCTGCCATCAGTGGTGCAAAAACAGAGCTACCTTTACAAAATGAAATGATTGGAATATCCTTTCTGTTCAATTTTGAAATGATCTCCGCATTATAACTGTGTGAAAATTCTTTATAATCATCCCATGACAAAGCAAGAGCCCAGCTATCAAATAACTGAAGCGCATTAACGCCGGCATTGATCTGTAGGTTTAAATAATCAACAGTAACCTTCGCGATCTTTGCAAGCAATTGATGAGCCAGCTCAGGATGGTTATGGATAAGAAGTTTGGTCAGTTTAAAATCTTTAGATGATCCTCCTTCTACAAGGTAACTCATCACCGTAAAGGGTGCACCTGCAAAACCGATCAGCGGAATACTTCCATTTAACCGCTGCTGAATAACTTTAATTGCATCTGCAACATATTGAAGCTTATCATCTACTTCTGTAAGCAACTTATCTACATCTGCCTGATTACGTACCGGGTTCGCAAACTTTGGACCTACGCCCTGTGTAAAACTCAGATCGCCTCCCATTGCTTCGGCGGTGACAAGAATATCTGAAAATAGGATTGCTGCATCTATACCCAATAAATTGACCGGAAGCATGGTCACATCTGCTGCGATCTCAGGGGTTTTACACATCTCCAGAAAGGAGTATTTATTTTTTATCTCCCAGTACTCAGGCATAAATCTACCGGCCTGGCGCATCATCCATACCGGAGGCCGCTCAGTGCTTTTTGAAAATGCAGCCCTTAAAAATAGGCTGTTTTGTATGTTATTCTCGCTCACTATGCTTAATTAATTTCAGATTCAATCTTTACTATAATATCTTTTACCCTCGATGATATTTTATAGCCTTTCGCCATTTCAACGTATGCTCTAGCACGTTCAGCATCTTTTTTACGGAGGTTAATATTTGCCAAATGTACCAGAACAATAGCTTTATCATTCTGATTTCGTAATGGAAATTTACTGGCAATTTGGAAATGCTTTTCAGCTTCTTCGTAATTGTGCCTGTGAAGTTCTAGATTACCATAAATAAACTCATAAAAACCTCGCCTATGTTTACCCAAACGATCAGGATCTTCAATTTCCTTGAGAAGCACCTCAGCTTCATCGTAGTTTTTAGCATGGAATTCTCTGGCTGCCATTACCACTGTACCTTCGCGGAAATAGCCCCAAATCAACAAGGCTATACCAATACCAATTACTGCTGATATTTCATAAACCTGCTTACTGATAGTCCATGCAAGCAAAAGTATTGCAATTCCAATAACCCAAAGGCGGGCCTTTTTAGTTAACATTTTTAGTGATTATCTATAAATTTATATCCAACCCCACGGATAGAATGAAAATAGGTCGGGTTTTTCTGATCAGGCTCAAAATATTTACGGAAGGTTAGAATAAAATTATCAATAGTCCTAGTTGATGGATAAACATCATAATTCCAAACCGTTTCAAGAATTTGCTCTCTTGAAACTGCCTCATTACGACGCTCAATCAAAAGTTTTAATAACATGGTCTCTTTCTTGGTTAACGGCGTGATTGTTCCGTCATCACTTTTTAATTCAAAAGAATTAAAATAAATTGTTTTATCTCCAATCTTATAGGAATTCAATTCCTTCAAATCTTCACCTTTTAAGCTTCTTCGTACAAGATTTGCAACCCTTAAGATCAATTCTTCCAGATTGAATGGTTTCACCAAGTAATCATCAGCACCTTTTTTCAAACCCATCACACGGTCTTCACTCGTGTTTTTGGCCGTCAAAAACATGATAGGAACTTCTGAATTTTCAAGTCTTATGGTTTCTGCCACCTGGAATCCGTCAATCTCGGGCAACATCACATCAAGAATCACCAGATTAAAGCGCTCTTCTTTGAAAATTTTTAATGCTTTTTTTCCATCCGTTGCGGTTGATACTTTGTATCCTTCCATTTCCAGATTTAATTTGATAGCTTCCAAAAGATGATCTTCGTCTTCTACCAGCAGAATTCTTTGTTTAATTGCCATTTGCGTTGAATATTACTTCGAAAATAGTTCCCGAAGGATTGTTGTTTTTAACTTTTATAAGAGCTTGATGCTTATCAAGAACTTGCTTTACAATGAACAAGCCTAAACCTGTTCCCTTAGTTTTTCGTGTCTCTTCACTCCCAACTCTATAAAACTTTTCAAAAATACGTGATTTTTCCTGATCATTAATACCTATGCCTAAATCAGTTACCGTAAAGTAAATCTGATCACCCTTTTGCTTCAAACTTACCTTAACTTCTTCACATGGCGGAGAGTATTTTACAGCATTCTCGATCAGATTTGTAACTACTGAAGTTAAAGCAAATTTATCCCCATTCAGAAAAATAAAGGGTTGAACAGATGCTTTGATGACCTGCGAATTACAGGTATGCAACTGAAGTCGTTCGGCAACTGAATTGACAAGCTGCGAAAAATTAAATTGCTCCTTTGGAAAAGTGTACGACTGATTTTCAATCTTTGTAGCGATGAGCATGTTCTCAACCAGATCATCAAGGCGCTCAATATCTTTTAAAGAATTTTTCAAAAATGAACTCTTCTGTTCTGGATCCAAGTCTCTTTTTAGAATGGTCTCCAGATATAATTTTATAGATGCCAAAGGCGATTTCAACTCATGTGTCACAGAAAGCAAAAAGTTTTTCTGTTGTTTGTGTAATTCCCTTTCACCTTTAATGGCCTTGTGCATGTAATAGACCCCGACCATAAAAATGAAAATAAATACCGCACTTTCTCCCAATATCATAGCCAAGCTATCCGGCTTTGCGGCGAGCAATAGCCTGCCCCACCAAATTACCTGTAGTACAGTGTAAATGATCAGACTATAAAATATTAGGAGCGGCCTTCTCATGAATGGGAACCTTTAAATACGATATCTAAACTCTCAAAAATAGCTCGCTTTGCTTTTTCAAGTTCAGTCTTAGAATGTGCTGAAGAAACAAAACCAACTTCATATCCTGATGGACCAAGATAAATTCCTCTATTTAACAATTCCCGATGCATGATCTTGAATTTTTCCATACTGCTTGCCTCGATCTCATCAGCAGTACTAATGCTTTCAAGATCTGTAAAGGCAAACCAAAAAATAGAACCAATGGTAAATACTTTAAACTTATAATTATTGGCTGTTGCGTAACGCTGGATAGACTCTGTAAATTCAAAGGTCTTATTATTCAGATCTTTATAAAAATTAGATTTTGACAGCTCTGTCAACTGAGCAATTCCTGCAGCCATCGCAACCGGGTTACCAGATAAAGTTCCTGCCTGATAAACCGGACCATCAGGAGATATCATCTTCATGATTTCTTCTGATGCACCATACATCCCCACAGGCAAACCACCACCAATTATCTTTCCATAGGTAATAATATCAGGCTCAATAGTATAATGTCCCGCTGCACCTTCAAAACCAACTCTAAATCCGGAAATCACTTCATCGAAGATTAACAACGATTTATTTTTTGTACAGATTCTGCGAAGAAATTCAAGAAACTCTTGCGTTTGAAGTAAAAGTCCGTTATTGGCTGGAATTGGTTCAATAATGACCGCCGCTACCTGATCGCTAAATTGTTCAAACGCTTCTTCTACAGCCTGTATATTATTCAAAGGAACAACAATGGTTTCTTCGGCAATTGATCTTGGTATTCCTGCAGATGAAGTTTCACCAAAAGTAACCAGGCCTGAGCCTGCTTTTACCAATAAAGAGTCAAGGTGGCCATGATAGCAACCTTCAAATTTGATAATTTTGTCGCGTTGAGTATAACCACGTGCTAAACGTACTGCCGACATCAC
>CAIJME010000102.1 GCA_903821625.1 uncultured Sphingobacteriales bacterium
TCAAGTTGAATTCCTAAAAAACAAAATAATAAAAGCAAACTAGATAAAATTTTCATTGATCTATAGATTAAATAGTTATAATTTAAAAATCGAAATTTAATTTTAGATTTTCAAAAGATTCTTCAATTTGACCAGGTATGACAGCCTTTTTATTTACGAACATGGTTTTTCCTTGATTACCAAAATTAGTACTTATTGGGCGGCCTATATTAGGATAACCCAATTTCTTATTGCTTCTAATTAGATATCCCTGCTCCTCTTACTGACCAGTGTATTTCTTCCAAATCTGTTTTTTACTGAATCCATTAGAAATTAACTCTTGGATGATAGAATGTTGGCCTTCTTGTGCGAAATACTTGACTGCTTTTATTATAATTTTATAGTGATTTTTATGCCTATTTGTGTAAACCTATGTTTAAACAAGACAGTTACCGAAATAGCCTCTATGTTTTACACTTTTGTTATTAAATGAGTAGGAAAATCCTGTACGTTTTCGCAACAAATCTGTTCCATAACTTGCTGTAACTCTGTTTTTAATAAGGATATAGTATGATTGCCACCTTGAGATCCCAATGCCGCTACCCCATACATAAATGAGCGCCCCATGAACGTAAATTCCGCACCAGAGGCTAGAGTTCTTGCTATATCAGGGCCCGAACGGAGTCCGCTATCCATCATCACCTTAATTTGGTCTCCATATTCTTTAGCAATACGGACCAAAGGTTTTATAGTCGATTCACCCGCATCCAATTGTCGTCCTCCGTGGTTAGATACGATGATACCATCCAAGCCCAAACGAACCGCCACTTCTGCATCTGCTTCATTAGCTACTCCTTTAAGCACCAATTTACCTTTCCACATATCACGAATGGGCTTTATTTTTTCCTCATTCAACCTTCCAGAAAAAGTTTGATTCATAAAGTTGCCCAATTGTTTCAGATCCAGATTTTTGGGCATATACGGTTTTAACGTCTCAAAACTGGGTTGCCCATGCACTAGAGTCTTTAATGCCCATTCCCATTTAGTCATTATTTGGAGAATGTTTTTGACTGACATTTTGGGAGGCATAGCAAGCCCATTCCTGATATCCCTTGGTCTAAAACCAAAAGAAGGCACATCACAAAGAATTACCAAAACCGGACAACCTGCAGCATCCGCCCTTTTTATAATAGCATCTCTCATGCTGTCTTCGGTAGGGTGATACAGTTGAAACCAGGCCTGCCCTTCTGTAATCTCGGCTATCCGTTCAATACTGCTGGTTGTAACCGTACTCAAGATAAAAGGTATATTGTGATCAAAAGCAGCCTTAGCTAAAATCTCAGGAGCGTTGGGCCACATTAACCCTTGCAGCCCCACTGGAGCGATACCAAAAGGAGCATCATACGTATGTCCGAACAATTCCTTTTTTATATCAGACTTGATATGGTTTCTCAAATAATAGGGCAAAAGTTCAACTTCACGAATATCAGAGGTGTTTTTATGTAGGTTTACATCTTCATTACAGCCGCCATCCAAGTATTCAAATGCGAATCTTGGGATTTTTCGTTCTGCTTTTTTTCGTAAATCCTGTACTGAAGGATACTTGCTGTTAATTTTTAATTCCACTTTAAAGTATTTATTAATCTGAATTTAAATTTTATTGATTTTGCTAGCTTATAGTTATTGGCTCACCTCAAGAATGTATTCAACATAAAAATTTATTTTACTGAAGCAATCTCTGTAACCGCTTTTACGAATTTATCCAATTCAGCCAAACGAGTATATACATGGGGAGTTACGCGAACACAGTTTGCTGTATCGTATACAATTGGAACGGTATGAATTTTATATTCATTAAACAATTTACTATCCAGATCTCTCGGGTTAACCCCATCAATACTGATGCCGCATATTGCACATGAATATTCAGGTTTTAAAGAAGTGTGAATTTTAACCCGCGGAATTCCCTTCACCTTCTCCACCCAATAATTTTTTAAATAGCGAACCCGATCTTCTTTTCTCTTACTCCCTATCGCATTATGAAAATTAATTGCCTCACCAATACCCTGCTCAATAGGGAAACTTCGAGTACCAAGGGTTTCAAATTTTCTAATATCTGACGATTTAGGATTTGGATTACAGACCAAAGGCCAAATTTTTTCAATTTTTTCTTTTTTGATGTACAGCATCCCGCTTCCAATTGGAGCACTTAAAAACTTATGCAAAGATGTTCCAAAATAATCGCAGTGAAGATCCGGGATTTTAAAGTCAAGTAATCCAAAAGAGTGTGCACCATCACAAATTACTTCAATTCCATATTTATGTGCCATATCAGATATCTTTCTGACCGGCATAATTTGCCCAACCCAATTCACAATATGTGTTACGTGAATAATTTTAGTCTTGGGGGTGATAGCTTTCTCATAGGCAGCTACTATTTCTTCATCATTTTCTATTGGGAAAGAAAAGCTGAGCTGCTTATAAACTATACCCTCGCGCAGAGCGCGTTGCTTCCAGGCACTCATCATATTTGGATAGTCAAGCATTGCTCCAATAACTTCATCTCCAGCCTTTAAATCCAATCCAAAAATAATGGTGTTTAATGCTTCTGTAGCATTTCTGTTGATTGCAATCTCTTCCTTTTCACATCCTGCAAGATTGGCAAGGCTTTCACGCAAGGGTTCGCGTCCTTGATCCAGTATCCTCCACATAAAATAGGAAGGGCCTTCATTAGTTAATTTGTTATATCGTTCAACTGCTTCTTGAACAACACGAGGCGAAGGACTAACACCTCCATTATTAAGATTTATAATATTAGGACTTACGGTGTAGGATTGTTGAATGACACTCCAATAATCTTCATTGGAGGCAATTGCTTCAGAACTTAAATTTTTGACCAGATGATTTGCTGAAGATATTTCTGCAGCATGTAATTGGTTGAAAATACTATTAACCGAAAAAGCACCGGCCATTAGCCCTAATTGCTGAATAAATTTTTTACGCCCTGACATGTAAACCTAAATAATTAAGAAAATCAATAAATTAATACACAAGATATTTAAAATCCATCATATTGAAATGAACTACTCTATAATAATACCTCCTTAAATCAACAAGAATCAGTATCTTTTTTTCTTAGTGATGATAAAATAACATTAACTACTTGATTAGCAGAAATGGATGAGCCTTCCTGTTTTTGATCCGTAATCAATACCGGATGATACTCAGGCTCAGCCCCTATTCTTCCATGTGATCCTTTGATCAAATTTGCATCCAGCGGTATAACATCCATTACATACCTAAAGCCAGCCTTCTTTTTCAATAATTTATAACCCGCTCTAAGTTTTGAACTCATAAACATTTCTACTGGGTCATAGCCTGGTTTTTTGTGAATATCCACACAACGCGCATAATCAGGCGCCTTTGCATCATCCAGCCAGAAATAATACGTAAACCAGCTGTCTTGATCGGCCATTAAAACTAAATCTCCTGAACGCTCATGGTTAATATGATAAGCAGCCTGCTCCTTTTTGTCAAGAATAAGCTCCACACCTGAAACACCTTTCAGTAATTCCATTACCTGATCCCTAACCGATGGATCATTGATATACACATGGGCAATTTGATGATCGGCAATCACAAATGCTTTTGAGGCACCCGGATCCAATAATTCTAGTCCGCGTTCAACTCGGATCTCCAGTAAACCATGTTCTCTGAAAAGTCGATTTAAATGGATTGGATTATTAACTGGTGATATTCCATATTCAGAAAGCAGAATAATTTCTGCTCCTTTTTTTTCATAAAATGCAATCAGACCTTTTATAACCTCATCAATTTCAGTTAACTCTTTGTGTATCTTAGTAAAATCAGGGCCAAATTTTTGAAGGCAATAGTCAAGATGTGGAAGATAAATTAAAGTGAGGGTAGGATCATGCAGATCATCTGTAAGCATGGATGCATCCGCAATCCATTGAGTAGACTTAATATTAGCACCAGGGCCCCAAAACTGAAACAATGGAAAAGTCCCCAATTTTTGCTGCAGCACATCTCGTAAGCTAGCCGGATGAGAATAACAATCAGGCATTTTACGGCCATCGGCTAGGTAATTAGGCCTGGGCGTTACTGCATAATCGGCACTAGAGTACATGTTATACCACCAAAATAGTGTTGAACAGGTAAAAGAAGGGTCCTCCTTTTTTGCAATTTCCCATATTTTTTCACCGCTAACTAACTTATTAGACTGCTTCCAGAATTTAACCTCGCAGTCTGTCCGGTCATACCATCCATTTCCCACAATTCCGGTTTCTGATGGCCACTTGCCTGTCAGATAGGTTGATTGCGCAGAGGTGGTCACTGCCGGCAATAAAGGTTCTATTCTTGTCAGATGTTTACGGCTTATATAATTGCTCAAAAATGGCATATACTCACCAATAAGCGAAGTGGAAAGTCCAACTACATCAATAACAACTGTTTTTTTCATGGTATTGATTTTATTCTAATAGGCCTTTAACCCAGTTCAACTCCCTAATGATACTCTGATCAATGGGCATTTTTAACGATTCAGGAAGCACTTCCCAGGTATACGTTTCAACTTCTAAATGATTAGAAAAAGGCATACTCTTCTGAATTTTCAAAACTTCAACAATATCCGACTGAGTAGATTTTAGAAGTTGGAGGTTTTCAGCAAATACAGGAACATGGAAATGTGCACGCCATTCATTCACCATCGGGTTTAGCGAGTCGACCAAAGCCTCTGGAAGATCTCTGTACCGAATTAAGGATTGATCCAAATTTCTGGCAACTACTTGATGCAGGTAGGTGGATTCATTATATTTTGAGAATGCTTCTGCTATACCTGTTCTCGAATTAATATCGGCAGGCATATCCGCTTTTAACGCTGCACTAATCTGAATCTTTCCTATCCTTATTCCTTTTTTATCAAGCTGTTGCAAAACTTCAGTATGTTGTTCATATCCAATGGCAAAATGACAGACATCGTAACATAAACATATATGTTCTTTAATACAGGCTTCAACCTCTAACTCACTCATGTTCAAACGAACAGTCAA
>CAIJME010000103.1 GCA_903821625.1 uncultured Sphingobacteriales bacterium
ATTTTTTTAAGCGCTGTGCACGTGTCATCCTGAACAAAGTGAAGGAACTTAGCTGCTACGAAAGCAAAATTCTGCTAAAAACTACGAAGGTCCCTCAACTGCTGAAGGGCAGGTTTCGGGATGACATTTGCTTTAAATTTTAATTAATTTTTTTAAAGTATTGTGCAGGTTTCATCCCTGCCTACCGTCTGAAAGATAATGCCGCACAAGCACTAAAAATTTCTTATGCGAGAGCTTTGAATACTCAATTGTAATCAATTGCTTATCTTTACAAGAGAAATATTTCACCTATTAAGTTTTAATGATAATAAGCCCGGACAGTTTAACTGAGAAATACCAACTGGTAGTTGGATTAGAAGTACATGTTCAATTATCTACATCAAGTAAGATTTTTTCAACAGACTCTGCTCGTTTTGGAGCAGGGCCAAATGAGCATATTAGTCCAGTTAGCTTAGGTCTTCCTGGTACTTTGCCAAAACTTAATAAAAAAGTGGTCGAGTATGCCATTAAAATGGGGCTTGCAACCAATTGCCAGATCAATAAAAGCACACACTTTGATCGCAAGAATTATTTTTACGCCGATCTTCCAAAAGGCTTTCAAACTACGCAAGATAGCCAGCCCATCTGTACTTCAGGATTTATCGATGTAAAAGCGGTTGATCATTCCACAAGAAGGATCAGAATTCATCGAATACACATGGAAGATGATGCCGGAAAAAGTATGCATGATCAAGACGAAGTTGACTCACTCATCGATCTTAATCGTGCAGGAGTCCCACTTATAGAGATTGTATCTGAACCTGATATTCGCTCTGCCCATGAAGCTGCAGCCTATTTAAATGAAATCCGTAAGCTGGTAAGATATCTTGATATCTGTGATGGTAACATGGAGGAGGGTAGTATACGATGTGATGCTAATATTTCTGTGAGGTTGAAAGATGCAATAGAATATGGTAACAGATGTGAAGTAAAAAATCTGAATTCAATCAAGAATCTACAAAGAGCCATTGATCATGAATTTATTAGACAAGCACAGCTTTTAGAAAAAGGAGAATATATTGAACAAAATACGCTGAATTTTGATGCCGAAACTGGCTATACGAGTCCGTTAAGAAGTAAAGAAACAGCCAATGATTATCGCTATTTCCCTGAACCAGATCTACCTCCACTTGTACTTGATGAAAAGTACATCGCTGAGCTTAAAAAAGCATTGCCTGAACTCCCTGCAAAGAAGATAGAGCGATATATATCTAAGTTTGGTCTATCAGAATATGACGCAATTCTGCTTTCATCTGAAAAAGAAATTGCAGCTTATTTTGATGAGCTTGTTAACTGGAATAATCATTATAAAGCATCAGCAAATTGGGTTGTGGGGCCATTGAGAACATATCTTCATGAGACTGGGACCCATACCAAGGACTTTAAAGTTAAACCTACGGTTCTGGCAGAATTAATTGAGCTTATTGATGCTGGAAAATTAAATTATTCTGTTGCAGCGCAACAGGTTTTTCCTGCGCTGATCAAAAATCCATCGATATCTGCTGAGGATGTAGCAAATTCTCTACAGGTTTTAATAGATACTGATGCGGATGATTTGAGTTTGCTTATTGAAGAAGTACTAAACAATTATCCCGATAAGGTTAAAGAATACCAAAATGGTAAAAAAGGCGTTTTAGGATTGTTTATGGGCGATCTTATGAAAAAAACAAAGGGTAAGATCAATCCTCAGGTTGCCAGTAAGTTAGTAATAGAAAAATTAGAAAGTATATCGTGAAAAAAATAGTGATAATTGCCCTTCTTGGGATTTTTATTAGTTCCTGTAAAAACAACAGTGAACTCAGTATTTCGGGGAAAATTGAAAACGCAGGAGATATTAAAAAGGTATTACTTTATGAGGCTGATCAATTGGTTGATTCTGCCTTTTTAAATGAAAGTAATGAGTTTAAATTTCGCAGAGTTACACCAGACCCTAATTTTTACACCCTTGTAATTGGGGAGAAAAATTTTCTAATTATAGGCCAAAATGGTGATGCATTGGAATTTAAATCTGATTATTCAGATCTCACAAATACCTATGAAATTAAAGGCTCAAGTGATTCCGAAAAGATACGTGATTACAATAAGCTGAGTAATGAATACGGGAAAATATATCAAAAGATTCAGGATGATTATGCAGCACAAATTAATGCGAATCCTTCTGCGAAGGATTCAATTTACAGTGTTTTAATGCCTCAATTTCAGTCAAATATGGCTAAGTTTTCTGAAGAAGCTTTTGAATTTGTTCAAGCCAATAAAGATAACTTAGCAGGATTTTATGCTGCAGGTACCATTGATCAGAATAAGTATGAACAACAATTGATCGTATATGCTGAGGATATTAAGTCTAAATTTCCTAAGAATGGTGCTGTACAATCTTTTGTGACCAAAATGGAAGGCCTAAAGTCTGTCTCGATTGGTCAGTTTGCCCCCGATTTTCAGTTGCCTGATCAAACAGGGAAACAGTTTAAGCTATCAGATTTTAAAGGAAAATATGTACTTCTTGATTTTTGGGCTTCTTGGTGTGCTCCCTGCCGTGAAGAAAATCCTAATATTGTGAAGCAATATGAAAAGTTTAAAAGCAAGAATTTCATGATACTTGGTGTTTCTCTAGATGACGATCGTGCTGCATGGATCAAGGCTATTAAAGATGATCAATTAAACTGGCCGCATCTGTCAGAATTGAAAAGATGGGATGGAAAGGTAACTTTACAGTACAAAGTGGAAGGAATACCGGCTTCATTTATACTTGATCCGGAAGGCAAGATTATCGCAAAGAACTTAAGAGGTGTTGAATTAGAGCAATTTTTGGGGAAGACACTAAAATAGCTGGCTTAATTGTAAATTCGGTAAAAGTTTACAATTTGTTAATAAAGGCTTAACGCAATGATGGAACTAAGAGGTTATTTTTACACAAATTAATCTGATTTATGAGTACAACTAAGCATAAGATTCTGATTGTTGATGATGAACCTGATATACGGGAGCTTATTGAGTACAATTTAAAAAAGGAGGGCTATCAGGTATATACTGCTTCTAATGGTCAAGAAGGGGTTATTGAAGCCAAACGGGTGCTGCCTGATCTCATCATACTTGATATCATGATGCCCAAAATGGATGGGATAGAAGCCTGCAGGATTCTTAGAACCATGAATGAGTTTAAGAATACATTTATGGTATTTTTAACTGCAAGAAGCGAAGAATACTCCGAAATTGCTGGGTTTAATGTGGGCGCTGATGATTACATCGCTAAACCGATTAAGCCTCGTGCACTCACCAGTAGGATTAATGCAATTTTAAGACGTAACGTTCATTCTGAAGAAGCTGAAGTAGAAAATAAAGTTGAAATAGGTGATCTAATTATTGATCGTGAAGCATTCCTTGTATTCCGTAATGGTGCAAAAATTGTTCTTGCTAAAAAGGAATTTGAGTTACTCTATCTACTGGCATCTAAACCAGGTAAAGTTTATACCCGTGATGTAATTCTGAAAAGCATTTGGGAAGATTCTGTTGTGGTAACTAACCGCACAATTGATGTTCATATCCGTAAACTTCGTGAAAAACTGGGTGATAACTATGTCAGTACAGTAAAAGGCGTGGGATATAAATTTGAGCTGAAGTAATTAAGCAAGAAAGCCTTTTTAAAGCTGAAAGCGAGAAAGCCGAAAGCAGAAAGCAAGAAAGTAATAAAGAAAGAAAGTTAAGAAAGAAAATATAAACATATTATCTTTAAGCTTTAGCCATTTAGCTTTCACCTTTTACCTTTATCCTTTTAGCTTTTCCCTTTTAGCTTTAAGCTTTAAGCTTTCCCCTTTAATCTTCCTTAGTTCTTAAATTAAAGCCTAGATTTGCATTCTAATTTATAATGCGTGAAGTTTCCAAAATTCGAGGACCTTATTCTTTTTGAAAACGATAATCTTATCGTTGTTAATAAACCAGCTTTTTTAAGTTCACTTGACGACAGGGAAGGTGGAGATAATAATTTATTAAGAATGGCCAAGCACTATTCTGATGATGCACAGATTTGCCACCGTTTAGACAGAGAAACCTCAGGGGTATTGATCATTGCTAAAAACCCTGAAACCTACCGCCATGTTTCCATGCAATTTGAACATCGAAAAGTTAATAAGGTTTATCATGCCGTAATTAATGGGACTCATGCTTTTGAGGAGCTTCATGTGGATTTGCCTATTTTAAACCTAGGGGCAAAGAACGTAGCAATAAACAAGCAGGAAGGTAAACCTGCAGAAACGGTGTTCAATTCAATTAAATTCTACAAACATTATACCTTAGTTGAATGCAAGCCAATAACTGGAAGAATGCATCAAATAAGAATTCATCTGGCCTCACAAAGAGCCAATATTGCAGGTGATGAAATGTATGGTGGTAGGCCAGTTTACCTTTCCGAAATCAAAAGAGCCTATCGTATAGGTAAAGATCAGGAAGAATTACCCATCATGAAGCGTTTTGCATTACATGCACGTTGTATTACCTTTAAGATTGATGAGCGTACCGAAATGACTTTTGAAGCTCCATATCCTAAAGATTTCGCAACTTTGATTAAGTTGCTGGATAAGTTTGATTCTTAATTTTTTATTGCATTAGTAGCCTCATAAAAAGAAGAAACAGCCTCCCATTTAGGGTCTGATTCAAAAGAAATAGACTCCATTCGGCTCTGTTCTTTCTTAAATCGTTCCAGAACTTCTATTGCCTTTTTTTGATCTTCAGGTTTGATATAGAGAAGTATGTCACGATATCCAGTCATCGTAGTTGTACCTACGTAACAATAATCTCCTAAAACCTTACTTAGTTCCTGTATGATTTCTGTTTGTAAGTTATTGAAAATCAGGGCTTCTTTTTCTGTTGGGTGTCCGTCTTTATTTTTATCTAAAGTATTCACCATGATAAAAAGTGACAGCGAAAAAATAGATTTTTCTTTAAAATCAATATAACGGTCATTGATTGAAGCCAGACATGGTTTCCCATTTGCTTCAAATTTAAGCGTTGTGAAATTTTGATTAATGGAAGGAGATTGAATTTTTGTTGGTTCTGAGTCCACTTTTTTGTTTTGTGAACAAGATATTAATGGAAAAAGGCAAAAAAGTAAGAAGTAATATTTCTGTATCATTTAATTAATATTGCTTATCCCCCCTCATTTTTGTCGTCCTGGGCTTTGAGCCTTTTCAATCTAGAATTGACTCCGGAATTAATAACCCAATATCTTCAAAACTTGTTTACTATTCTGTTCTTCACCAAATACTTCAAAATTGAAGGTTTCATCTCTATTGCGGCGAATAATTACATGTTTAGGCGACGGAAG
>CAIJME010000104.1 GCA_903821625.1 uncultured Sphingobacteriales bacterium
CCCATATATCAAGCCTAAAAAGCCTAATTTTTTTCCGCTATTCTAAGTTTTGCACTCCGTGAACGGTTATTCTGCCGAATTTCCTCTTCTGAAGCTACTAATGCCTTACGGGTTAAACTTTCAAGAGGCTTAATCTGATTTCCAAAGAAATCTTTCTCAACTTCACCATGAAATTTACCCTTGGCAATAAAATTCTTAACCAGCCTGTCTTCTAATGAATGATAGGACATAACTACTAGCCTGCCCCCTGGTTTCAAAACATCTACAGATTGCTCTAAAAACTCTTTCAAGGCCTCTAATTCTTGATTAACTTCTATTCTAAGGGCCTGAAAAACCTGAGCCAGGTATTTATTTTCTTTTCCTTTTGGAATTAATTTTGCAATTGCAAACTTCAGATCATCCACCGTATTGATCGGCTTATTTAACCGTTGGGTTACCAGGGTGTTTGCCAATGTCTTCGCATTTTTAATTTCCCCATAAATTCCAAAAATGCGATGCAGCTGCTCTTCGGTGTAATTATTGACAATCAGTTTAGCAGTAAGTGAACCGGCCTGATCCATACGCATATCCAGATCTGCCTCAAAGCGAATAGAGAACCCCCGTTCTGGCTGATCAAACTGATGCGATGACACACCCAGATCAGCCAGAATACCATCTGCAGAAATTGCGCCCTGCAAACGGCAATTATTTTTGAGGTAGCGGAAGTTCTGATCAATAAAGGTCAATCGATCATCTTTTGGTAAATTCTTTTGTGCATCAGCATCCTGATCGAATGCTAACAATCGACCTTTAGGGCCTAAATGTTTTAATATTTCGCGAGAATGGCCACCACCCCCAAATGTTACGTCAATGTATACGCCTTCAAGCTTAATATTCAAGCCTTCCATGCATTCCTGCAGCATTACGGGATTATGATAGTCAGTCATTAGACCCCCTTCTCGCTGCATTGCCCATCACCTCTTCGGCAAGATTGGCAAAATTTTCAGGTTCACTATCCAGCTGACTATCGTAAGCATCTTTAGCCCAAACTTCAATTTTATTCAATACGCAAGAAAGAACTACCTCAGCGTTAATACCTGCATATTCCATCAATGCTTTGGGAAGAAGAATACGATTCGCAGAATCTAAGGAGAGCTCGGTTGCTCCACGGGTGAAATAGCGGATAAAATCACGACTTTTCTTTTCGTAAGCATTTAATTTACTTAACTCTTCTGTGATGGTATCCCATTCCTTTTTAGTGTAAATAACTAGGTGTTTCTCGAAGCCACGATTAATCACAAGCCCTTCACGCTCAGCTTCTGGAAGCTGCTTCTTCAGGCTGGATGGTATCATCATCCGGCCTTTAGCATCAAGTTTACAATCAAATTCTCCTAAGAAATGGGACATTATTAATTTTTACTCTTTAATTCAATTGTAAAAGTAAATAACTTACCACTTTTTACCACTATCTCCCACAAAAAAAGTTTTCCACAGTTTTTGGATGTAATTTTCACCTAAAAACTAATTCTCAGAGGCTTAAAAACAATTTGGGGTTTGTTAAATAAATTAGTAGGAATCGCCTATGCATGACAGAAGTAAATAAAATATGCTTGCGAAGGCTGATATAAAACACTTATTTTACCGATGGTTTCGATTTTAATCGATCAACTATTTGGGTTAGGGCAATTGCTATAAAGTTGATAAAGAAAATATTTAGACATGGATAAAAATAAAAACCCTTAGGCAGCCCCCAATTAACCTGTGAAATTATTGATAGAAAAGACTTAAATAAATTCTACTTTAATAAAATGAAACAAAGAATAATTGGTTTTGACCTGGCAAGAGCTTACGCCATTTTCGGGATGTACATTGTCAATTTCAATTTCAGCTTTGGTTCTGTTATGAGCCCTAATGATTCAATAGGGCATTTTCTAAATATTTTTACTGGAAATTCAACTGCCATATTCATTATTTGTGCTGGCATGGGGCTATCCCTTATGTGTAATAAGAAAACTTTAACTGTAAAAGAAAAAGCTGATTTAAAATCAAAGGTTGTAAAACGTTCTTGGTTCTTATTTGTCTTAGGTCTTTTACTTTTCAATTGGTGGTCAGGAGATATTTTACACTTTTATGGAGGCTACATGCATATTGCTGCATTGCTGCTTTTTGTACCAAGACGTTATTATGTATTGATGGCTATATCTGCAATTATCATATTTCATTTACTGATGCTGTTCATTCCTGTTGAAACGGGCTGGGACTTTACAACATATCGCTACACTGACTTTTGGACACCATTAGGATTTTTTAGAAATACATTTTTTAATGGATGGAATTCAATATTTCCATGGTTTTCCTATTTTTTACTTGGGATGTGGCTTGGGCGATTGAACTGGCAGGATAAAATCGTAAAACGCAGTATTTTCTTTACCGGACTAGTCATGTTCCTGTTGATTCAGGTACTTCGGCTTTTAGCGAAAGAGCACTATTTCGATCAATTTTGGAGCGATTATATGATGGCTGAATATTTTCCAGCTTTCTTACCATTCATCATAGTTACCATGGGTTTTGCATTGATGGTCATACCTTTTCTAATGTATATTGGCGAAAAATTTCCGACCAATAGTATTGTACTTGCTTTACAAAAAACAGGACAAATGACCTTATCACATTATGTTATTCACCTGATACTTGGAATGATCATTTTAGCAAAACTAACTGGCAAGCATTATACAGGCTTTTTAGAAGATGAAATACCAACTTCAGCTGCTTACATCTTAGGATATTCACTTTTGTTTTATATTTTCAGTGTATTCTTCAGTGTTTTTTGGAGAAAAAAATTCAAAAATGGCCCCTTGGAATTACTTATGCGTAAAATCTCAGGCTGATGTTGAAATCAATCGTACACAATTCGCAACAATCTCTTTTTTTATTCTCGTGTATTGAAAAGCAAAACCAATAATAGAAAACCTAAACTAAAGTTATATCAAGATGAACAAGAACCTATTTATTATCGTCCTTTTAATAGTCAATTTACAATCATTTGCTCAGGAAAAACGTGATCAGGATAAAAAGGAAATACTACAAAAAGTACAGCAGTTTTTTGATGCACTAGAAACACAGGACACCGTTTTATATAAATCTATACTATTGAAAGATGGTCAAACCTGGGCAATCTCAGAGAAAGATGGAACTGTAAAATATTCTATGCGCCAATTCAGCGACCGATTGAGAACATTGGTCAATCCGGCTCAAGTAATTCAGGAAAAACTGCTGAGCTCTAAGGTCATGATCCACAAACAAATAGCGATGGCATGGGTGCCCTATACACTAGATATCAGTGGTAAATTTAGCCACACCGGAGTGGATGTTTTTACTTTATTAAAAACAAGTGAAGGATGGAAAATATCAACACTCGCATTTACTATGGATTACGGATCAAGGCCGTAATTATTCTAAACCAGATCAGTAATCAGTAATAGCCTTAACCCCAGGTAATTCCTTGCCTTCCATATATTCCAATAAAGCTCCACCACCGGTAGAAACATAGCTTACCTGATCTTCAAAACCAAATTTTGAAACTGCTGCTGCAGAATCACCACCGCCGATCAGCGAAAATGCACCGTTTTTTGTAGCTTCAACTACCGCAACTGCGACGGCCTTTGTACCTACTTCAAATTTTTTCATTTCAAAAACACCCATTGGTCCGTTCCAAAGCACTGTTTTGGAGTTTTTGATCACATCACTAAAAAGTTTAGCCGTCTCTGTACCGATATCCAGTCCCATCCAGTCGGACGGCGTAGTTCCAGCTTTAACAACCGCCGTATTCGCATCCGGAGAGAATGCATCTGCTATGCGTGTATCTACTGGTAAAATAAGATTTACTTTTTTCTGCTTTGCTTTTTCCATTAATTCAAGAGCAAGAGCCATTTTATCATCTTCGCAAATTGAGGTACCAATCTGCCCGCCCTGTGCTTTTGCAAACGTATAAGCCATACCACCTCCAATAATCAGATTATCAACCTTATCTAGTAATTTTTCAATCAAAAGAATTTTATCTGAAACTTTAGCTCCACCCATAATAGCTGTGAAAGGCCGTTCGGCATGATTCAGAATCTTCTCTGCATTTGCTAATTCGCCAGCCATCAGGTATCCAAAATATTTTGCATTAGGGAAGAATTTAGCGATAATTGCCGTCGAAGCGTGTGCCCGATGTGCAGTTCCAAAGGCATCATTTACATAAACATCACCCAACTGAGCCAATTTTTTGGCAAAAGCCTCATCGCCTTTTTCCTCTTCCTTATAAAAACGCAGGTTTTCGAGGAGCAAAACTTGGCCCGACTTTAATGCCTTTGCCTTTGCGATCGCATCTTCTCCAATACAATCGGATGCAAAATGAATATCCCTGCTTAATAAACCTGCAAGATGATTAACAATATGCCGAAGAGAATATTGATCATCCGGGCCATCTTTCGGTCTGCCCAAATGCGACATTAATATAACTGAGCCGCCATCCTTTAAAATTTTTTGGATAGTTGGTACAGCACCAACCATACGGTTATCATCAGTAATAGTGAACTGCTCATCAAGAGGAACGTTAAAATCGACTCTTATTAATGCCTTTTTACCTGAAAAATTTATTAAATCTATTGTATTCATATCATTATTTTTAAAGCGAATAAACGCCTTCTTTATTGAATTTTTAAGTACATCGCCTTATGCGGACCGATGCCTGGTATATCGAATTCTTCTGAAATAAATTCAAAACCCAATCCGATATAGAATCGAAAAGCAACCTTTCGGGCATTACACCATAGGTAATTTGCTTTTTGTCCGCGAAGATAAATAATTGAAAAATTGACTAGCTGATTCCCAATTCCTGTTCCCTGATAGGCAGGAAGAGTTGCCATACCTCTTAACTGATAACCCATCCCATTAAAACCTTCTCTGCCCTGTTGATGAAAACTGGCAATACAAACTAGAATGTCGTCCTTAAAATAACCTAGGTGAAAAGACAATTCATCTTCATCGCCTTCAAAACGGCATAATTCGGGATCTAATCCTTCCCGTAAAACGGGGCTTCTTAAGGTAAGTGTATCTTCTGTACTTATAAATTTGATCATGTTATGGCATCTTTCCTAAGAAGGGCGATTTTTACAACTAAATCGGCAATTCGGTTTGAATAGCCCGACTCGTTATCATACCAACCCACTACTTTAACCAGCTCACCAACTACCGAGGTCAATTCAGAATCAAAAACGCAGGAATGAGGGTTGTCTATTACATCTACAGAAACAATTGGATCGGCTGTATATTCTAAAATACCATTTAGATAACCTTCGGAAGCTATTTTAAATGCTAGGTTGATTGATTCCGTACTGGGACGAGTTTTCAGGGTACAGGTAAAATCTGTTAATGAGCCATTCAGTACCGGGACGCGAATTCCGGCACCACCCAACTTTCCATCCAAATGCGGGAATATAGTTGTTATCGCTTTTGCAGCACCAGTGGTTGTAGGTATAATTGATCCAGAAGCTGCTCGTGCACGTCGAAGATCCTTATGAGGGGCGTCATGCAGATTTTGATCTCCAGTCATTGAATGTACCGTAGTGATATATCCATCAATAATCCCCCAATTATCATCGAGCACCTTAACCATGGGTGCAACATTATTAGTTGTACAAGATGCATTTGAAAGTACAGGAGAAAAAAGATCTACCAGATGATCATTAACCCCAAGTACAACTGTCGGCACATCTTTATCAGGCGAAGGCGCTGAAATGAGCACTTGTTTGGCCCCAGCCATTAAATGTAGGCTGGCCTTTTGATTACTTGTAAACTTACCAGTAGATTCAATCACCAAGTCTATGCCCAGTTGGTTCCAGGGAAGTAGAGAAGGATCTTTTTCTGCAAATACTTGAATTGGCTTCCCATTAACTATCAAATGGTCCACATCTGCTGTTACTGTTCCTTCAAAACCGCCATGCACGGAATCATATTTAAACAGGTGGGCAAGGGTTCTAGTATCAGAAAGGTCATTGATAGCAAATACCTCAAGGTCTGCTTTTTTGAGCAGAGCTCTCAGGGTAATTCTCCCGATGCGACCAAAACCATTAATAGCTATTTTCATGTTCAACTCGATAATAGCCCAAAGTTATTCAATTGAATGAAAAAGAGGCCCTAAAAAGAATGATAGGAACAAATAATTTAAAATTTCTTAATCAGAATTGCTTAGCTGATGAATATTAGCTAATAATTTATTGGAAATTAAACAGATATACCCAAATAATGCTTGAGAAATTACGAAGAAGCCGTTTTTAAAAAAGAGTAAATCTTTACCCAAAGATTAAGAACCAATTAAAATCAGGATGCTAATGGAGTAATATGTTCATTAATTACCTTCCAAAGCATATC
This sequence comes from uncultured Sphingobacteriales bacterium, assembly GCA_903821625.1. Lineage (GTDB taxonomy): Bacteria > Bacteroidota > Bacteroidia > Sphingobacteriales > Sphingobacteriaceae > Daejeonella. Next base: position 6,394 of record CAIJME010000104.1, read on the forward strand.
CTTAAGCTCAACTAATCCCTTTTGCGCGACTGATGAAATAAAGATAGTTGGGATAGCTGGTAATTCCCTTTTCATTTCATCCATAAGCTCATCATCAAGCATATCAGATTTACTGACAGCCAATATTCTAGGCTTTTGCATTAGTTCAGGATTATATTGTTCTAATTCATTCAGCAAAATTTCATATTCCGCTATGATACTACGGTTTGTATCAGCCGGGACCATAAACAGTAGTACCGAATTGCGTTCAATATGTCTTAAGAAACGGATTCCAAGACCCTTACCTGTTGAAGCGCCCTCAATAATACCAGGGATATCAGCCATTACAAAAGAGCGATTATCACGATAGGAAACGATTCCCAAATTTGGAACCAGGGTAGTGAATGCATAATCAGCGATTTCTGGTTTTGCTGCAGAAAGAACTGAAAGCAGAGTTGACTTACCGGCATTTGGGAATCCTACCAAACCAACATCAGCAAGGATCTTTAATTCCAGAACCATCCATTCCTCTTTTCCTGGCTCTCCGGGTTGCGAATATCTTGGGGTTTGCTTGGTTGAAGTCTTAAAATGCCAATTTCCAAGTCCACCTCGACCGCCAGGTGTCAGAATTTTGGTTTCTCCATCATTGGTGATCTCAAATATAATCTCACCAGTTTCAGCATTGCGGGCGATAGTTCCCAAAGGAACTTCAAGAATTTCATCAATTCCTGTCCTGCCAGATTTCTGTCCGCTAGATCCAGGAAATCCATTCTCAGCAATAATATGTTTTCGGTATTTAAGATGCAGTAATGTCCAGAGCTGGCTGCTTCCTTTTACTATAATATGTCCGCCGCGTCCACCATCACCTCCATCAGGACCTCCTTTTGAAGTTAGAATGTCACGATGCAGATGCGAAGAACCTGCTCCGCCATGACCTGAACGGCAACATATTTTAACGTAATCAACAAAATTTGAGCTCTGAGACATAATTTAATTTTACAGAGAACAAATTCCGAGATGGAAGCTTATTGATCTCAAAAAGATAAAATTGCGGAATTATACCGCAATTAAAAGGTATCCACAACGGTAGAGATTGACTCGAATATTTCATCAACTGTACCTATTCCGTTAATGCTTGTAAACTTATTCTGGTCTTTATAGTAATTTGCTACAGGAGCTGTTTTAGAATTATATTCAACAATTCGCTTACGAATAACCTCTGGATTTGCATCATCTGGACGTCCAGAAGCTTTTCCTCTGTTTAATAAACGTTTTTCTAACTCCTCATCATTAACCACTAGGGCAATCATTCCTGAAATAGTTGAAGATTTAGAAATCAATAAACTATCCAATGCTTTGGCCTGAGCTACGGTACGCGGAAAGCCATCAAAAATAAAACCATTTGCGTGTTTATTGGAATCCAGCTTATTGCTGATCATGCCAATCACTACTTCATCAGGCACCAATAAACCCTCATCCATCAGCTTTTTGGCTTCAAGACCAAGTTCAGTTCCCATTGAAATTTCAGACCTAAGAATATCCCCGGTAGATAGATGAATAAGATTAAACTTATTGATCAACTTTTCGGATTGTGTTCCTTTACCAGCTCCCGGAGGGCCAAACAGAACTAAGTTCAGCATTCGATTTCTAATTAATCCTGTTGGGTCAATACAAAAGATTGATGACAGAATGGTTTAATGAAAAATTAAAAACCTTTCCGCAAAATGATGGAAAAGGCTTTTAACATGTGCACCTGAAGGGAGTCGAACCCCTAACCTCCTGATCCGTAGTCAGGTGCTCTATCCAATTAAGCTACAGGTGCCTTTTTAACGGACTGCAAAAATATGCTTTCTTTTCAAACTAA
>CAIJME010000105.1 GCA_903821625.1 uncultured Sphingobacteriales bacterium
CACATTGGGATGAAACATTAGTGGATGATTTTATTACTGTGACTGACCAAGATGTTCTGGGAATGACCAGAAGATTATCTGAAAAGCAGGGTTTGTATGTTGGCTATTCGGCAGGTGCTAATGTATTAGCAGCTCAAAAGTATTTGCTGGCACAAGATAGGGCACTGAATATTGTTACCATACTTTGCGATTCGGGTTATAAATACGACGAAGCAATCTTAGGATAATTAGAATTAAAGTATGGAGATTGCTTCTCCGCCCAGAGCGGATTGCAATAACCTCTCCACAACTCAAGGCAGACGCCAGAATTACACAATCCCAGTCCCATCCTCAATCTCAACCACATAAGCTAGCATTTCAGTACCTGTTTTGGCAAGGTAGGTATCACCTATTTTTTTAATGAGTGCATCAACTGCCTCGGTTTTTACCAAGTTAATGGTACAGCCTCCAAAACCACCGCCCATCATTCGGGCGCCAATCACATTCGGATCATTTTTAACCAAGTCAACCAAAAGATCTAGCTCCTGGCAGCTCACCTCATATAAATCTTTCAATCCGGCATGAGTTTCAAACATGCGTTTCCCGAAGGCTTGCATGTTTTTGTTTTCCAGATCAGTACAAGAATTTAATAACCTTTTGATCTCTCCAACAATAAAGCTGCATCGGTTATAAACGATCTCGCTGACCGGTTTTACAAATTCCAATAACATTTCTTCTGAGGCATCCCGTAGACTCAAAACTTCAGGATGAACAGCTTGGATCAATTTTACCCCTGCTTCGCATTGTTCCCGACGTTCATTATAAGCTGATGAGGCAAGGGAATGCTTTACGCGGGTATCGAGCAAAACGATTTTAAGGTTTTCGGTATAAAAAGGAACGTAGGCATATTCCAGGCTTCGACAATCTAGACGGATGAGTTGATCTTTTTTTCCAAACATGCTGGCAAATTGATCCATGATGCCGCACTTTACCCCAACAAACTCATTTTCGGCAGCCTGCGCCAGGCAGACAAGCGCCATTTTTTCAATATTGAGATTAAAAATACTGTTCAGCGCATAAGCTGTTGCACATTCAAGTGCAGCCGATGAGGAGAGCCCGGCACCGGGAGGAATATCCCCGCCAAACACAATATTAAAGCCATGATCAAGGGTATGACTTTTCTGGATCTGTTCAATAACCCCCAGAAGATAGTCTGGCCAAAGTTTACCGCTGCGATTTATAGAATCAAGATCAGTTTGATGATCGTCTTGATAATCAATGGAATATAAGCTGATTTTCCGATCCTTACGCGGATGAATACCCAAATAAATTGCCTTATTGATCGCTGCCGGAAGTACAAATCCCATATTGTAATCTGTATGCTCTCCTATCAGGTTGATCCTACCTGGTGAACGGATGATTAGGGCTTCCTGCCCAAAAAGTTGCTGGAATTTGATGCGGATTGTTGTTGGGTAATTGTGAGTCATTGTTTGTTTGTGTTCTTTTTCAAACATCCTGATTTATTTGGAGTTTTTCATAGATAGGCTTTTAATTTTTGTTGGATTAAACTGTAAATGAGTTTGAATTATATAAGAACCGAAAAAAATTTTTTTAAGAAAAATTCAAATTATGCCCGGAATGATAGGCTCCAGATTTTAGTTTTCAATTATTGATATAAGAATATTGGCTCCATCAAGCAATAAATCCTATTTTAAGCGTTTATTATTTATAATTTTACATGACACCTTTATGAGCAAATGGATGAGATACATAGCTAAAATTTTTTCATTTTTTTTGTTGATGAGTCCGGTTTTGTGCTTTGCACAGCAAAACACGTATACCATCAGCGGGACAGTAAATAGGCCTGAGATAAAAAACCTTTACTTTACTCAATCTACATTTTATAATACTAATACGAAGCCAAATGCTCAGAAAATTGAAGTATTAGACGGTAAATTTAGCTTTAAAGGAATGATTGATGAACCCGTGCCAGCATTTCTTTCACTAGCTGAAGACTATAAGAAAATTGGAACTAAGCCCAAAGAGTTCATCCTCGACAAGGGCATAATTTCCATTGAAATTACTTCCGATCTCGCCAGTGCTGTAGTAAAAGGGTCAAAAGCTCAGGATGATCTCTTTCAATACAATATCGAACAGACTCCGTATTCTACAAAGATAAATGAGATCAACATTGAGGCGCAAAGGCTATCCTCTAGTGGAATATCAGCTGACTCCATTGCCCAACTATTCCGTATACCTTTCCGTGATGCCAACAGAGCCTTGACAGATTTTCAACGGAAATTTGTACAAAAGAATTCTTCTGCCTTTATTTCCTTATTGCTAATTCCAAATATTGCAAGATCTACCAATAATTATATTGAGGCCGACAGTTTGCTTGCGTCACTTCAAGATAATATTGAATCAAGCGCTACCGCAAAAACGATCCGGGAATATATAATTAGTCAGAAAAAAACTTCAGTGGGTGCTTTGGCTCCAGATTTTAGACTCGCTGATACCTCAGGAAAGAAGATCGCATTGTCTGCATTAAAGGGAAAATATGTACTCCTTGATTTCTGGGCTGCTTGGTGTGGGCCTTGCAGGCAAGAAAACCCAAATGTAGTTCAGGCTTTCAAGACCTATAAAAATGATGGGTTTACGGTCTTTGGGGTTTCACTCGATAAGGAAAAAAAGAGCTGGTTAAAGGCTATTCATGATGATAATTTGCAATGGCAGCATGTTTCTGATCTTAAATTCTGGGCAAGTGAAGCCGCTATATTGTATGGGATCACCAGTATTCCGCGAAATTTTTTACTGGATCCCAGAGGCAAGATTATCGGACGCGATCTTCGGGGGCAAGACCTTTTGGATAAACTAGAAGAGCTATTTCCAGCTAAGAAAATAAAGTAATATTTAGGAAATATCCATCAGATCGACGCCAATATCCGGACGGAAATAACGACCGTCAAAGTAGATCCTTCCGGCATCAGCAGTGGCATTCTGAACGGCATCAAATAGGTTATCCTGAAGTGAGGTGATGGCAATGACTCTGCCTCCATTGGTTTTGATTATCCCATTATCGAGTTCCGTTCCTGCATGATAAGCGATGGAATGTCTCAAATTTTCAATTCCTGTGATGGGCTTACCTTTTGCATATTCACCCGGATATCCGCCGGCAACAATCATGACTGTTGCGGCTGTTTTTGGGGATATCTTTAATTCTTTAGCAGACAAATTTTCATTGGCAACACCCAGAAATAGATCGATCAGGTCGCTTTCTATTCTTGGGATCACACTTTCAGTTTCTGGATCGCCCATGCGTACATTGTATTCAATCACATAAGGTTCCCTTCCCTGAGGAGTATCTGTGGCCATCAGGCCTATAAAAATGAATCCTTTATAAGGAATATTATCTTTTTTCAAGCCCTCAACCGTAGGAATGATCACCCGGTCTTCCACTTTTTTCATGAAGTCAGCATCGGCAAAAGAAACGGGTGAAATTGATCCCATCCCGCCGGTATTCAATCCTGTATCGCCCTCTCCAATGCGCTTATAATCTTTAGCTTCAGGCAATATCTTATAGCTTATGCCATCGGTTAACACAAAGACAGAAAGTTCAATGCCCGTTAAAAACTCTTCAATAACTACGGTGCTGCTGGCCTCTCCGAATTTAGCATCGTAAATCATGGCTTTTAATTCTGTTTTGGCATCATCAAGGCTTTCGCAAATCAATACACCTTTTCCTGCGGCTAAGCCATCAGCTTTTAAAACGATTGGAAGTTTTTGAGTTTCTAGATAGGCTAAGCCTTCTTCCAGATTTTTTTTGCTGAATGATCTGAAAGCCGCGGTTGGGATACCATGACGAATCATAAACTGCTTTGAAAAATCTTTACTTCCTTCCAGTTGAGCGCCCTGCATTTGCGGACCAATAACCGGAATGTGTTTTAGATCTTGCCGATCAAGAAAAAAATCATGAATTCCTTTTACCAGAGGTTCTTCAGGGCCTACCACCACCATTTTAACCTTATTTTTTAGCACAAATTCAGCAATGCCTTCAAAATCTGTTGGTTTAAGGTTTACGTTTTTACCATAGGCCGAAGTTCCGGCATTTCCAGGTGCAATATAAAGTTGTGATAAAAGACTGCTTTGCGCCATTTTTGAGGCAAAAGCACTTTCACGTCCACCCGAGCCGAGTATTAGGATATTCATTTTGTAAAGATAGGCTGAATTAGCAAATGAGCAAGGAAATTGTCAATTTCTGAGGGATGTATTTTGATCAAGAATAAAATCCATTTGTAAGTGATGATTGATTTTTCGTTGTATATGGATTTGAGAATAATTCATAAAAATTTGGGATACACTACACGCATAAGCTATTATGTATATTAAAATTATATCAGGGTAGATTTAATGAATAAATTATGG
>CAIJME010000106.1 GCA_903821625.1 uncultured Sphingobacteriales bacterium
AACATTTCCAAAATACGGTTAAGGTCATCGTCAGACATGAAGTTAATTTCGATAGACCCTTTGCCCTTATCACCCAGTTTTAACTTAACGTTAGTACTGAATTTAGAGGCTAGATCATCTTGTATCTTCATATACTGAAATGATATGGCTCCTCCTTTTGATTTTTTCTTACCCTTACCTATGGTTTGAATCTGACGGACAAGTTCTTCAACCTTACGGACTGATAGCCCATTTTTGATGATCTCTTGATAGATATATAACTGTTTGTCAGAGTCTTCAACAGAAATCAGAGCACGGGCATGACCCATAGAAATCTTTTTATCACGAATAGAAGCCTGAATCACAGGAGGAAGCTTCAAAAGTCGAAGGTAATTGGTAACCGTTGAACGGTTTTTGCTCACCCGATCACCAAGTTCTTCTTGCTTTAAATTACACTCATCGATCATCCTCTGAAAACTAAGTGCTACCTCAATAGCATTCAGGTCTTCACGCTGAATATTTTCGATAAGAGCCATTTCCAGCATTTGCTGATCATTGGCAGTACGAATATAGGCAGGGATTTCTGTAAGTCCGGCTAATTTAGAAGCCCTTAAGCGACGTTCACCAGAAATTAACTGATAAGAATTCTGTCCAGCCTGTCTCACTGTGATGGGCTGAATCAATCCCTGAAGTTTGATCGAATCTGAAAGTTCTTTTAAAGCATCGGCATCAAATTCTGTTCTTGGCTGGAATGGATTAACCTCCACCTGATTGATCCGTACAAAGCTTATAGAACCCAGTGATGTGTTATCGTTACTTGCCTGATGTTTGATGTTTTCTGGCAGATCCGAATCATCCAGTAGCGCCTTTAATCCTCTTCCTAAGCCGGTTTTCTTCTGGTAGATCATATTATACTAAGGCTTGATTTGCAGCTTCTTCCTTTGAAACTAATCCGTTTTTCTTAATTATTTCACGTGCTAAATTAAGATAGTTTATAGCTCCTTTACAATTAGCATCATGCATAATCACAGAGATGCCATAACTAGGAGCCTCACTTAATCGTGTATTTCTTTGAATGATCGTATCGAAAACAAGATCCTGGAAATGAGTTTTTACTTCTTCAACAACCTGATTGGATAAACGAAGACGAACATCATACATGGTCAATAAGATGCCTTCTATTTGCAAATTTGGATTTAAACGACTCTGAACTATTTTAATGGTATTTAACAACTTACCCAAGCCTTCTAAGGCAAAATACTCACACTGCACAGGAATGATCACTGAATCTGCCGCAGTAAGTGAATTGATCGTAATTAAACCTAGTGAAGGAGAGCAATCAATGATTATAAAATCATAATTGTCTTTGATCTTTGCTAAAACAGCCCTCATTTTATACTCCCTGTCGGCCATATTGATCATCTCAATTTCGGCACCTACAAGATCAATATGTGCTGGTAAAAGATCAAGAAAAGGAGTATCCGTATGTTGAATGGCTTCTGCAGGATCAATTTCGTTAATTATACATTCGTAAATACTAACCTTGATTGTACGGGGATCGAATCCTATTCCGGATGTTGCATTTGCCTGCGGATCTGCATCGACCAATAAAGTACGATATTCAAGTACAGCCAGACTAGCTGCAAGATTTATGGAAGAAGTAGTTTTTCCAACACCTCCTTTTTGGTTAGCTAATGCAATAATTTTACCCATTTTATAAAAAATAATTACAAATACATGATATTAAAAAAGCTGAATCATAAGATCATAGCAGTACAAAAGACTACTTTTGCCCTGTTTTAATACGCTTTTTACTAAAATCTAAGATACAAACTTAAAACTATTTACACCGCTGGGCGATTTTCGTTTTGCACATCTTATCCACAAAATGACCACAATAATATCCTGTACCAACCGTGAAGGAAGTAATACGCTGAAACTAGCCAATTATTACCATAAAGAATTAGCTGCAAAAGGATTTGAATCAGAACTATTTTCACTTCAGGATCTGCCTGACAATTTTATAGTTTCAGATATGTATGGAAAACGCAGCGAAGACTTTCAACGCATTCAGGATAAAATTTCTGCTACCACTAAATTCATTTTTGTGGTTCCGGAATACAATGGAAGTTTTCCGGGCATTATAAAGCTATTTATTGATGCCTGTACTTTTCCGGAAAGTTTTTATGGTAAAAAAGCTGCTTTAGTAGGTCTATCAAGTGGCAAATATGGCAATGTTCGTGGCATTGAACATTTTACAGGGATCTGTCATTATATTAATCTTCATGTTCTGCCATTAAAAATTCATATTCCTGCTGTAGGGAAAGAATTTGATGAAAAGGGCGACCTATTCAAAGAAGATACGGTGAAATTTGTAAGCCAACAGATCGATCAGTTCATCGCATTCTAATAGGCAGCTTAAAAAGATTCGGCAAATCAATAAATTGGTTCAGCTCTATACGTTAAAGTGTACCCATCCATTGCCCTCATAACCAAAAATAAATTGCTTAGGGTTAATGATTTCTGCCATAATCTCAATACTGTCTGTCATTCTGGGGCCAGACCTGTTAAAGTACTGATTCCCATCAGCTATGTAAACTCTGTGTGTTTTTACAGCCTTGAGATCTGCCCAGCCTGGCGTATCAAGCATCAATCCTATTTCTTGCAAGGTTCTCTGAATTGAAAATCCGCAAGGCATGATCAGAATAATATCAGGATCGGCAATTAAAATGTCTTGAAAAGTGATGTAGGATGAATGCTTCCCTGCTTCGGTCAGTACAGATAAACCACCTCCTATTTCAACGATCTCGGGAGTCCAGTTACCAGCAATCATCAATGGAGAAAGCCATTCTATGCATACTACCGTCGGCTTTTCAGCAATGAATTTCAGTTTATGGCGAATAATATTGATTCTTTCATCAGATAATTCGAGTAATTGTTCAGCTGCATTTTCCACGCTCAGCTTACCTGCAATCATCCTGATATCCCTATACACATCATCCAGCCCATTTGGCTGCAGTGAAATTATTTGGCATTTTTTATCTAACAAATCAGACAATGCCAGTTCAACATCCTTTAAACTAACTGCACAAACTTCACATTGAGCTTGAGTAATAATCACGTCAGGTGCAAGACTTTTAATCAAATCTCGATCAAGGGTATAAATTGAAAGAGATTCAGAAAGTATCTCCTTTACTTGCCTATCTATCTGAGCGCTATCTGAGCCAGGAAGGAATTTAGCAGAAGAACAAATCGGTAAATTTGAGATACCGGGCGGATAATCACACTCATGCGATCTTCCAACCAGCCGATGTTCTAAACCTAAAGCACAGATTATCTCGGTGGCAGCAGGCAATAAGGAAATTATTCTTGGCTCAGGCATTCTAGACATTTCTGCAAATGTACAAAATTACAAAAGGCCAGATGCTTTGCATCCAGCCTTTTCATTAGTACAATTACGATTATTGATTACCTGTATTTTGTTCACCTTGTTTCAGGTCATCATTTGTAACTCCTCGCTTTTTCTTTGGTGCCTGCATGGTCAGTTTACCAAATCGGTAACTGAAACTTGTTCCAAATGAACGGAATGGCACAGAGAAATTACTGCTTTGGGTAAAATCTGCTCCTACAATATTAGATCTGAAATTCTTGTTCTCATTAAAAGGATCAATAATTGTTAGTCCGATGCTTCCTTTCTTCTTCATGATCTCTTTCTTCAAACCCAAATTCCACATATTAAATGATGGATTTCTACCTTGGGATGTACGGCGTGGTGAGTTAGTGATTAGAAAGGTTTCAAATGTCAATCCCTTAGGAAATACATAAGAAGCCATTAAAAATGCATTATAAATGAGCTGAGTAGCTGAATTGGTAGTAGCTACTACTACCGTATTATTCGTGTTAATGTCATAAGTAAACACATTAAAATTACCACGCAAGGTTAATGGTTTAACCGGATTGATCTGCCCGAAGAAATTAAAACCAACTGAATTATTATTTCCTACGTTGCGGAAAGTTGTTTTAGAACCTGTTGCAACAACACCTGAGTTTGGATCAGTAACCGAGATAGGTAAAACGAAACTTTCAATAATATCGTTTGTACGACGGTAATAAACTGAAGCATTCAACACTGAGGTTTTTACGAACATAGAGTAATTAAATTCCACATTATGCGAAAGCTCAGGCTTCAAAGAAGGATTTCCTTGCGACTGGTTATAAATATCTGCACTGTTCAGAAAAGGATTCAGAAAAAACAAACTAGGCCTTTGTAAGCGCTGGTTATAACTGAATTTAACCGTTGAGAAATTCTTGAATGTTCTTGAAACAACAAAACTTGGGACCAGATTATAATAGCTGCTGGTAAATGGAGCTGCTGCTGCTCCTACAGATCTTGCATCTCCTTTGATCTCGGTACCTTCGTAACGCGCACCCGCTCTAATGCCGTATTTTTTAGCCAATGTAAAACCAAAAGTTGCATAGGCAGAATATACATCCTGATTGTAATCATATACATAAGTACGTGAGGATATGGGTGAAAATACATTCGTTACAGAATTGAAATTACGAGTCTGATTATCACTCACAATATCTCTAAGAATTCCTTTAATACCAGTTTCAAAGGTAGCTTTCTTGAAGGGATGGGTGTAATCTGCCTGAATCGTATTTTCAGTATTATCTGCATCGTTGTTTCCATACTCATCAATCACCGTATTTGAAAAATCAGTAGTATAATCGTTTTTCTGAATACCATTGGTATATTGGTACGCAAAAGAAATCTGCTGATCTTTCTTTTTAAACTTATGCAAGAAATCACTGCTCCAATCAACCCCATTCATATTCATGGAATTATCAGTCAGCCTCGTAAAATTAACAGCAGAACCATTAAATATATTCTGATTCAGGTTACTTCCATCTGCACTATTACTAAATCCAGTTAAACGTAAATTAGAGCTGATTGAGTTAAAGCTATTGAAATCATAATCAGCACCAATCGAACCATTTGCAGAAAGCCGGTCTGTTTTGCTTTCACCATACTGACTAATGATCTGAGTTGCATTGGCATTGGTCCGTTTAAATGAGATGTTACTAGTCTGAGGCCATGAATAAAACCCACCACCATTTGCAGTAAGAGCCAAACGTCCTGTCTTAGCATTTAGGTTCAAGTTACCGCTATTCTGTCTTGTTCCAACTCCCCCATTCACTGAGCCACTTACACCAGCAAGATTATTCTTTTTTGTAATGATGTTAATGATGCCAGAGGTTCCTTCAGCATCGTATTTTGCAGAAGGAGAAGTGATAACCTCTACGTTTTTGATCTGATCAGCAGGAATTGCTTTTAAAGCATCTGCCATATTATTGGCCATTGAACCTGAGGGCTTACCATTGATCAATACTCTTACATTCTGGCTTCCTCTAAGCGACACATTGCCCTCAAAATCAACAGATAGCAAAGGAACCTTTCGAAGTACATCTGTAGCATTTCCACCTGCAATGGCAATATCCTGTTCGGCATTATAAACCAGCTTATCAATCTTGTTTTCTATAATCGGAGTCGTTCCTGTAATTACCACTTCATTTAACATTTTTAAATTGGGTGCCAAAAGAATACGACCTAGATTCAAATCAGGCTTTCCAGGTGTAGTTTTCACT
>CAIJME010000107.1 GCA_903821625.1 uncultured Sphingobacteriales bacterium
GGGGTTTAATTCCTGTAATTCCTGCATGGCCTTTAAGCCAACCGGTGTTGCAGCATTATCTAAGCCCAGCATATTTGCCGAAAAGTTCATGATAATAGAACCATTTGCAGGATGATTTTTTGGTACTTCAGGAAACAATCTGCTGAAAAACGGATTTACACCGCGGGCAAAAAGTGTGATCATTCCTGCCCGTTCTCCGATTTTCATTATGCCTAACCAGAAGGTCATGATTCCAATCAGCCCAATAGAGATCTCAGCACCTGTTTTTGCACTGTCAAACATTCCATTGACCACATTATTGAAAATGCTGGTATCTCCAAATACGATAAGCTTTACAATTGCTACAACAAATGCAATTACAAAGAAGCCAATCCAGATGTAGTTTAAAGCCATATTTTTGTTTGTTATCAGTTGTTTGTTATCAGTTGTTTGTTATCAGTTGTCTGTTATCAGTTGTCAGTTGTCTGAGGTATGAGGTTTGAAAAAAGCAGTAAATCTCAAATTAGCACCACACAATCTTTGATCTTTGCTCTTGGTTCTTGGCTCTTGGTTCAGTTATCAGTTATCTGAGGTGAAGCAGAATCTATCTCAATACTCTATACTCATTACTCAATACTCAAAAATTAGTTATCGGTTGTCTGAGGTATGAAGTCTGAAGTCTGAGGTCTGAAGTATGAGGTCTGAGATGAAGCAGAATCTATCTCTATACTCAATACTCTATACTCTATACCCAATACTCATACCTAATTAGTTAAAACTCCATTCTTAATTGAAAGCACTAATTGCTTTCCATCATGTACAATTAAATCTGCTGGTTCGTCAATCTTTAAATTTTTTATTTCAGTGATGCTATATAATTCACAATTAAATTCTTCATAGCTAAAGTACTGAGATAGATCGCCCAATTCACCCACTGTATAGGTTTGACTTACTGAATGCAAGTCATCATTAATCTTTTCAACAGCAACTAAACCTATATCAGTTTTATAAGGAATTCCATTTTTTTGAAGCTTACAATTTCTTAATACTAGGTCAAAATGTAATTTTTTATTTTCTGGTATTTTAAAATAGTCTATATCCTTAACATTGAGGTATGATTCTTTTGCTATACTTATTAATCCGGCAAGAATTGCTTTAAAATATATTTTACGGATATACTGTTTCTCAGGATCGTTGTAAAAACCTCCAGCTTCAATCAGGATAGTACTTGTTCCGGCTGCCTGAAAATTATCCCCAAAAGCCCGAGGCTCATATTCATCATTAAAACGACCAACAAATCCAGGTATATTCTTTTGTAACTCTACATTCATTAATGCAATTACCTGCATTGCTTTTTGACGTATAGGATTGATGCTTAGTTCTTCATTATATGCAGGCGCCAATAATGATATGGTTGCAGGCTTACCAGATTTCCCTGCCGACCATAAAGTGCTTTGATCGTGTAAATTAAAACCAAAATGAGGATGGAAATCCTCTCTTAATTTGCGTAATAATCTACCTTCCGGACTTTGTTGACTTTGGAAGTCGCGGTTAATATCAATTTCCATTGCATTTCTTCTGGTAAAAACTTCAGTACCATCCGGATTAAGCATTGGCAAAATATATAGGGTACAGTTTTTATCTAGGGTATCTATGATTTCATTATATAGTCCATTTTGCGATAAAAAATTAAGAAGGTCAAATAATGCCATGGTGGCTGTAGCTTCATTGCCATGCATCTGACTCCACAAAAACACTTTGCAAGGTCCATTACCCCATTTAATTAAATGGATTGAACGACCCATAGTTGACAGTCCAACCTCTTCAATACCAAAAACCTTATTGCTTTTGATTGAATCTAATAAATCACATATCTGTTTATGTTTGAAGAATCGGTTTTTAATCTGAGTTTCTTCAAAAGACTGATAATTATCAAGGAGTTTATCAAGCAGATTCATGGCTCTAAATTAATATTTAGAGTTTGAATATTAGTTTTTATGTGAATTTCATTTTGCCATATACAAAAAATACCCTTCCAAAACTGGAAGGGTATTTGTCTTTATTGAAAATAGTTTGATTAGATTAGGCTAACGCTTCTATTCACAAATTCTGTTAATTCTGCACCCGTAAGCATTCCTTGAGAAAGTAGTGCCAAATCAAATGCTTGCTTTGCAAGTTGTAATTGTTCATCTTCATCACTGCTTTGCAAAATTTTCCCTATCAGTTTATGATTTCCGTTAATTGCTACGTTATAATTGTCTGGAAGATTCCCATAGAAGCCCATTCCGCCGCCCATTTTAGACATATCCTTCATTCTGCGCATGAATTCATCCATGGTCACAATAACAGGAAGTTCATCAGGATTAAGGCTTTCAACTTCTACACGCATGTTCGGTTTTATGATAGCTTTCTCAAAGATTGATTTTACTTTGACTTTTTCATCATCATTTAGCACGTGTACAGTGGTATCTTCTTTACTGATTATTTTATCGGCAACATCAGCATCAACACGTTTTAAAGATGTTTTTTCAAGTTTCTGCTCCAGCTGACTAATGAAATGAGTATCAATAGGAGAGTTCATTAATAATACATCATATCCCTTTTTATTGGCTGATTGTATGAATGTATCTTGTTTATCAGCATCAGTAGCATAGAGGTAAACCAATGAATCGTCTTTATCAGTTTGAATTGATTTTACTTTCTCTTTATATTCATCAAGAGTGAAATTCTCACTTTTTGTATTATTAAGTAAAACGAAATCTTTACCCTTTTCATAGAATTTCTCTTCACTGATCATTCCGTATTTCACGAATAAACCAATATCACTCCATTTATCTTCATAAGCTTTGCGATCATTTTTGAAAAGAGATGCCAGTTTATCTGCAACTTTTTTAGTGATATAGCTATTGATCTTTTTTACTGCACTATCGGCCTGTAAGAAGCTTCTTGATACGTTTAGCGGGATATCAGGTGAATCGATCACTCCATGTAGAAGCATTAAAAATTCAGGAACAACATCTTTTACTTCATCGGTAATAAATACTTGTCTGGAAAATAATTTGATCTTGTTTCTTTGGATTTCAAACTCATTTTTAACCTTAGGAAAATACAAAACACCTGTCAGGTTGAAAGGGTAGTCAACATTCAAATGAATCCAGAACAGAGGATCTTCAGAGAAGGGATATAATTCTTTATAAAAGGCAAGATAATCCTCATCTTTTAGTTCTGAAGGTGATTTTGTCCAAATGGGACTAGTATTATTGATGATATTATCAACTTCTACGGATTTGTATTTAGGTTTACTTTCTTCATCAGTCCCATCTTCTTGCTGCTCTGATTTTGTTCCAAATTGAACCGGAACTGGTAAGAATTTACAATATTTATCAAGAATATCCCCAAGCTTAGCTTTATTAAGGAACTCTTTTGATTCTTTATTAACATGAAGAATGATATCAGATCCTCTTGTGCTACGCGTTCCAGTGCTTATTTCAAATTCTGTACTTCCATCACAGATCCAGCGTGCTGGCTCAGCACCGTCCTGAAACGATAGTGTTTGTATCTCTACCTGGTCTGCAACCATAAAGGCAGAATAAAAGCCAAGACCGAACTTCCCAATAATCTCATTGGCGTCTTTTGCATCCTTAAACTTCTCTACAAATTCAGTAGCACCAGAAAAAGCAATCTGATTGATGTATTTTTTAATCTCCTCGCCAGTCATTCCTAAACCATTGTCAGAAATGGTGATCGTTTTTTTCTTTTCGTCGAACGAAACAGAAACTTTTAATTCGCCGAGGTCTCCTTTGTATTCACCAAGAGAGGAAAGGCGTTTGATTTTTTGAGTAGCATCCACTGCATTTGCAACCAGCTCTCTCAGGAAGATCTCGTTATCAGAGTATAAAAATTTCTTAATGATTGGAAAAATGTTCTCGGTGTGAATCGAAATGGTTCCTTTTTCTTGCATATTATTAATTTTTTAGGTTATCTGAGCAATTATCTCAATACTTATTCCAAAAGTAAATTATGTCAATTTGACACCTTAAATCAATTTTATGACTGAATCCAAAAGGGTTAAACCAAGATTACAGCCGATAAATTAGACGCTTAGGCTTATTTTTTACGTTTATGGCAGAATCGATAATTATTAAATGAGTTGCTTATCTAATTCAGATTTTATTAATAAGCATGTAAAAATAAAGTATTGGGATGATATAGATAAAAATACTAAAACGATTACATCGCATTCCTTTAATCAATCGAATTATTTATGGTTTTATCCTTGTGCCTGTTAAACTCGGATGTGCCATGGAATTCAACCTCGGGAAAATCACGTTTAGCAAGGTTTAGCGTCCAATCATTGTCGGCAAGAAATACAGGATTTCCATCTTTATCACTTGCGATATGATGATGCCTACGTTGGATTATCTCATTTATATTTTTCTTGTCTTTAGAGGTTAGCCAACTTGATTTTCTGAATGTTAATGGTCTGAAAGCACATTTCGCTCCGTATTCATGTTGAAGACGGAATACAATCACCTCGTACTGAAGCTCGCCAACGGTACCAATAATCTTTCTATTACCCGGTTGTTGTACAAAAAGCTGTGCTACACCTTCTTCCGTTAGCTGCTGGAGGCCTTTCTCTAACTGTTTTGATTTTAAAGGGTCTCTATTTTCAACTTCTTTGAATATCTCAGGAGAGAAGCTTGGAATTCCTTTAAATTGTAATTCTTCTCCTTCAGTCAAGGTATCGCCAATCTTAAAGTTTCCGCTATCATATAGTCCTACTACGTCACCCGGCCATGCCTCTTCAACCAAACTTTTTTCATTGGCCATGAAGTCAACAGGGTTAGAAAACTTAAGCTTTTTATCCGAACGGGTATGATAGTAAAATTTATTACGTTCAAATTTTCCTGAACAAATTCTAAGAAATGCAATTCTATCACGGTGATTTGGATCCAGATTGGCATGAATTTTAAATACAAAACCTGTAAAATTTTTCTCATTTGCCAAAACCATGCGCTCATTAGCTTCCCTACTTTTTGGACTAGGTGCAATAGAAACAAACGTATCAAGCAATTCTCTTATACCAAAGTTGTTGATGGCACTTCCAAAAAACACAGGAGCAAGAAGGCCTTCAAGGTAAAGATCATTGTCAAGCCTTCCATAAACACCATCCACTAATTCTAGGTCATCTTGAAGTGTTTTCAGCTCTTTTTCTTGTAGAAACTTTGTTAAAAGTGGATCATCAAGGTCATTAACCTGAATAACAGGTTCAGAGATTTTTGATTTATCTGGTTTAAAAAGATTCAACTGTTTATCGAAAATATTGTAAACACCTTTAAAATTATGGCCCTGCCCAATTGGCCATGATAGTGGACAGACACTGATATTCAAATTATTTTCAAGCTCATCAAGCAGATCAAAGGTGTCTTTTCCTTCACGATCTAGCTTATTAACAAAAATAATGACCGGCGTATTCCTCATTCGGCATACATCCATCAGTTTTTGAGTCTGCTCTTCAACCCCTTTTACACTATCAACTACCAGAATAACACTGTCAACTGCTGATAATGTTCTGTACGTGTCTTCGGCAAAGTCCTTATGTCCGGGAGTATCTAGTATATTAATTCTTTTTCCATTATACTCAAAACCCATTACTGAGGTAGCCACAGAAATTCCCCTCTGTTTCTCAATTTCCATAAAATCTGAAGTACTGCTTTGATTTGCCTTATTTCTCTTGACTGTACCGGCGGTATTAATTGCACCACCGAATAGAAGAAATTTTTCAGTTAGTGTGGTCTTTCCCGCATCTGGGTGACTAATAATAGCAAATGTTTTTCTTTTTTCAATTTCAGGATGGAGCATCATAGTATAGGAACGTCGGATCGTTTTTGAATTAGCAGGAAAGTTTTAGGTAATTCTGAAATATCTCAGTTTCCTCAATATATTACAAAGGTAATAAAATTGACTTAAACGCTAAAAAGCTCAGTAAGGTAATATGGAAATGTTTTTTAAATTATTTTAGTACGATCTCAGTGGCGCCGTAACCAAATTTTTCTTTATGTGCATCCATAAATGTTTTGACCTGCGGGTGTTTAGAAATAATTTTATGTATTTCATTTCTAAGTATTCCATTACCGGTGCCATGAATAAAAATAATGGACTGCAGTTTATGAACTATCGCTGCATCTAGATTCTTTTTGAAATGATTTAATTGAATTTCTAGGATTTCTGTATTTTTTAAAAATTGATGGTCATCACGTATTTTCTCTATGTGCAGATCTACTTCTTTTCCGGGATTGGGGATTTCAATTTTCTCTGAAGATGGTCTAAAAAAGCTCTCTTTTAATTTTTGCGGATCAATAAGCGGTACTTTAGAATCTATTGGTATCATCCAGGCTTCCTTGCCTAATATTGCATGATACTTTTTGGTTCCTGAAAAATCTTTTGCTTTAAATTTATCTGAAAATAGGATAGGTTTTTTTATTTCATGTTTACCAGATGCGTGCAATAAAACCTGAAGATGAAATTTGGGCCAAAGATCGAGTTCATTCAGTGAGGCTGAGTACAATTGTACCATGGCTCCAGGATTGAGTTGACCGGAGCATTCACCATTAAATTCTTGATTTTTTTCTGTATTTAAAGAGAATAATAGTTGAAATGAGCTTGAATTGATCAGGTTGAAATGTACCACTGAACCAACCCGCTTGTCATCAGTAATTCCAATAAATATTCCATTGGAGATGAATTGATCAGGCTGTTTAAAAGTTAATTCTTCGTTTGCCTGAATAGCTGTAAAATCGCTTTTTCCATGTACCCGCGTAACCTGACTTGCTAGCACTGGAATCTCAAATCCGTCATCATCTGTAACAGCAATAGTGCTTTCATCAATTATCCGTGTAATAAAACCTTCTCTTCGTTCATTCACAAAACGAACAAATTCACCTAATTTATAGTTCATAATTATTGGTTTTTACAGATGAATGCAAATCTATTAAAATAAGCTATCGTTAATGTTTAATATCTTGATTTAATGATAAAAATCAGTACAGGTTCTTACCTTTACATTGATTTTAATTATTGAATATGAGTAATGATCCTCTGCATGGTAAAACTTTAGAAATGATACTTGTTTATCTAGTTGAATTTTACGGTTGGGAACAATTAGGCATATTGATCAGGATAAATTGTTTTACTGATAGCCCAAGTATCAGTTCTAGTTTGAAGTTTTTAAGAAAAACAGATTGGGCTAGGAAAAAAGTGGAGGATTTGTATTTGAAAACTAATAGTTAGTATTGATCTTTCTAGATGATTGCAATTTTTTTATTCATCTTTTTGTTCAATTCATCCCCTAAAATTGATGATATTTGAGAATCTAAAATTGTTATCATGAATAAAATTAAACTACTTGCATTAACTTTCTTATTGATAGCTACCTATGTTTCTTGTAATCAAACTCAAGAAACCACAGAGGTTATAGCAGCAGATTCAGTTTCTGTATCAGTACCTGTGGCTATCGAACTAAAAGATGCAAGCTCTGATCTTGCCTACGACCAATATTTGCATTTGAAAGATGTTCTTGTTTTATCTGATTCTACTCAGGCTCAAAGTGCTGCAAAAGCTCTTGCCGGTACACTAGTTAAAATTAAGGGTTCTGAAAATAGTGCCAAAATGGCTTCTGATATGGCCTCAGTAAGTTCTTTATCTAAGCAAAGAATCATATTTACTACAATTAGTAGTGAATTGATTGCGATGTTTAAAAAAGCTGAAATTTCTTCAGGAAGCATGATTGTTCAATATTGCCCGATGGCTAATGATGGTAATGGGGGCTATTGGTTGGCTTCAGAAACTGAAATAAGGAATCCTTATTATGGTGATGAAATGCTTAACTGTGGGGAAGTTAAAGAGACTATTTCAAAAAAATAAATTACGTTTCATTAA
>CAIJME010000108.1 GCA_903821625.1 uncultured Sphingobacteriales bacterium
AGTATCCTTCAAGAGGCAAACCGAAACCTTGCAGCCAAAGCCTCGGCCCAACCTGCAAGCTATGTAAAAGCATTAGGAGTCATGCGAAAAATACTAAGTAAATCAGTCAATGAGACGTTAAGTTATGGAGAGCTATCTACCTTAGAAGCAGCATTGCAAAAAATGATCAAAAACGAAGTTAAAACTCCTCAGGCTACAACAGCAGCACCTGGAACATCACTTTCGACAGAATATTTCAATAATTTAAAACGTCAGCAACCCTAAAATGGATAAGATCTATTGCATTGTCTTTCTTGTCCTGCTGCTTAGCTTTCTCATTTTTAAAGAAATAGGAAGAAAGAACAAGTCGAATTTAAGGTTCAGACTAACCGCATCTGTTCTGGCAATTATATCTTTAGTATTCATTCTTTACCCCATAAAATATGATAGAAAAGTTAGTTTGAGCAATAGTACTATTGCTATTCTTTTAACTGAAGGTTATTCTAAAGATAGTTTGGATAAATGGAAAGGTGCTACACTATTCAGCACAAACAAAGCGATTACTGAAAAAGATAATGAAGTACAATACATCAACGATATCACCTATTTTTTAAGTTCAAAGTCTGATTATCAAACCCTTCATATTTTTGGATACGGCCTGGACTCAGATGAACTAAAAAGCCTGAAAACCAAAAATCTGATTTTCCATCCATCAGCCTTAAAAAATGGTATAAGTTCAATCAGCTGGTCTGAAAAGATCTATTCAGGCAAGCAATTACTTGTGCAGGGTCGATATAATAATACTACAGGAACAGAGGTTAAGCTTATGCTGCAGGGCTTGGGCACAAATCTAGACTCAGTGCTAATGAGGAAAGAAACATGGAATGATTTTGAGTTAAAATGTATTCCAAAACATCTAGACCAAGCGGTTTACTCGCTTATATCAATTGCTGGCAAGGATACACTATCAATAGAAGAATTACCAGTGATGGTGAAAGAACGGGAATCGATGCGGGTTTTGATCCTGGCATCAGCTCCAGACTTTGAGACCAAATTTTTAAAAAACTGGCTTGCTCAACAAGGCCATAGTTTATCCGTGAGAACTACTATCAGCACTGCCAAATACAGTACTGAGTTTCTGAGGAGCAAGAAAAGAGATCTCAATCGCATCAATTCAACCCTGCTTAATGACTTTGATATTCTAATAGGCGATATGAGTGAATTATCTCGCTTGAGCAGCTTGGAAAATCAGGCTGTTCAAAACCAGATAAATAAGGGTTTGGGGCTGATCATCAAAGCTGATGCAATAGAAACAGGGAATGGTTTTTACAGGAATGCATTCCAAATCCGAGAATACAAACAGGTAATCCCAAAAACAATAAAACTGAACTGGAGAGGGTATTCTACAATAAAACCAATACTTCAAGGAAGCAATGCTATCGAAATCATGGCACAAGCTGGAACGCAAAGCCTGATCAAAAATGAAAAAGACCATATTTTAACGAACAGTAAATTGTTTGGTAAGGGAAAGATCCTTTTAACCGTTATCAACGATTCATATACCTGGATACTTGGAAATCAAGAGGAAGATTATTCATCTTTCTGGACATATATTCTTGAAAATGCAGCCCGAAAGAAAGAAAATTCCGAAAGTCTTGCAGTTAATTTTCTTCCTGTGATAAACAAAAACACAGGTATAGAATTTCAAACTGAAACTGAAAATATATCACAGATTCAAATTAAGGGAGAAAAAATAGCATTTAAGCAGCATCCCATGATGCGTTTTCAGGAAACAGGATCTTTTTGGCCTGTAGAGTTGGGATGGCAATCTTTTCAATTTAAAAATACGGATACCAATTGGTTTTATGTATTTGATGAAAAAGCGTGGACTGAAGTTAAGGCTTCAGAAAAACTGAAAAACACACAGCTCTTTATCAAACAATCTGCCGAAAATTTCGCAGAGAGAAAAGGGGAATTAAAGGTGTATGAAGACACTATTCACCCAATCTGGTTTTATACTTTATTTTTACTTTGTTGCACATATTTATGGCTTGAAGTAAAATTATATTAACTTCAATTTTAGAAACATGCTAATCGCTTGATTAGTCAATTCAAATAACCAATTTAAAGGAGGATAACATATTGAAAAGAAGTGAATTTCTCTACCTGAGTGGTATGGGTACAGGTGCATTAATGCTACCTAACCTCGCACTTTTTGGTAATCCAATCGATCCAATGGAAGCATTGAACGTGGTGGATGTGAAAATAAAAAAGGAATTAGCCGATGTGGCATTGAATGCGGCAAGAGCAAAAGGAGCTAGTTATGCAGATATTCGTATCGGACGCTACCTGAATCAGTTTGTTGCTACACGCGAAAATAGAGTACAGGGTGTATCAAATACTGAATCGTATGGAGTAGGTGTACGCGTGATTGCTAATGGTTGTTGGGGTTTTGCCTCAACAAATAACGTCACAAAAGAAGATATTGCAAAAGCCGCTGAAAAAGCAGTAGCCGTTGCCAAAGCAAATTCCAAAATTCAGGGAGCACCCGTTCAGTTGGCACCTCAAAAAGGATATGGTGAGGTAAGCTGGAAATCGCCAATTGAGAAAAATGCATTTGAAGTGCCCGTAAAAGAAAAAGTTGATCTTCTTCTTGCAACCAATGCAATTGCTATGTCAGGTGGTGCAAGCTTTGTCAATTCAGTGATTTTCGCAGTTAACGAGCAGAAGTATTTTGCATCAACAGACGGATCCTATATTGATCAAGACATACACCGGATCTACCCGAATTTCACGGTAACAAAAATTGACCGTAGCAGCGGAAAGTTTGATACGATCAAGTCGCTGAGTACCCCAATGGGTATGGGCTATGAATATTTGGAACCCAAAGAAAGCAGTAAGGTTAAAGGTATCGTGACCCGATATAAAGATCGCTACGATATTCTGGAGGATATAAAATCAGATACAGTTAATGTAGACCAGAAAATGAAAGCTAAATCGGTTGAGCCTGGTAAATATGATATGGTACTTGACCCTTCACACCTTTGGTTAACAATCCATGAGTCTGTAGGTCACCCGACAGAACTGGATCGCGTTCTGGGTTATGAAGCCAATTATGCAGGTACAAGTTTCCTAAGCCTTGACAGACTGAACTCCAAAAAATTCAATTTTGGCAATAAGCTGGTCAATGTTATTGCAGATAAAACTGAAAAAACCTCATTAGGAGCAGTTGGATATGATGATGAAGGTGTGGCATGCAAAAAATGGGATATCATAAAAGATGGAGTTCTTGTTAACTTCCAGGCAACCCGCGATCAGGCACACATGATCGGATTAAAGGAATCTCAGGGATGTTCCTATGCTCAAAGCTGGGCAGATGTTCAGTTCCAACGCATGCCGAATGTATCTCTTCAACCCGGAAAAGAGAAGTTAAGCGTAGATGATATGATCAAAAATGTTGAAAAAGGGGTGTATGTCATCGGCGATGGTTCATTCTCGATTGACCAGCAGCGTTATAATTTCCAGTTCGGCGGACAAATGTTCTACGAGATCAAAGAAGGCAAGATTGTTGGGATGCTTAAAGATGTAGCCTACCAATCAAATACCCAGGAATTCTGGAATGCAGTAGGGGCTGTTTGTGATGAAAGTGATTACCGTCTTGGTGGCGCCTTCAATGATGGCAAGGGTCAACCAAGCCAATCAAATGCCGTATCACACGGTAGTTCAACAACACGATTTAATGGAGTTAATGTTATTAATACAGCAAGAAAAATATAAGATATGGGCATAATAAGTAAAGCAGAAGCTCAAGCAATTCTAAAGAAGGCATTGAGTTTTTCTAAAGCAGATGAATGCGAAGTAAGTCTGAATGGTACCGAGGGCGGAAATATCCGCTATGCAAGAAATGCAGTTTCAACCGCTGGTGATATCAGCACAATGGGACTGGCCATTAGTTCTACATTCGGTAAAAAAACAGGTTCTGCCACAATCAATGAATTTGATGATGCATCACTTGAAAAAGTTGTAAGAAGGTCTGAAGAACTGGCACAGCTGGCACCTCCTAACCCAGAGTACGTTTCTTTGGAAGGTCCAAAAACTTTTGCAGAATCCATTACCTACAATGCTGCTACTGCTGCTGTCAATCCCGACATCAGAGCTGAGGCAGTAAGAAAAAGTTTGGAAGTTGCCAAGTCAGCTAATCTAGAAGCAGCAGGTTTTCTTGAAAATTCTACCAGTTTTAGAGCGATCATGAATTCAAAAGGTTTGTTTGCTTACAATACAGATACTGACGTTTCATTCTCTGTAACCACGCGTAATCAGGCTGGTACTGGATCAGGTTATGTCAGTGAAAGTTTTAATGACATCAGCAAACTGGATACGCTGGCATTGACTAAAGTAGCATCAGGAAAAGCGAATGGATCGGCAGGTGCAAGAGCTATTGAACCTGGTAAATACACGGTAATTTTGGAACCACTTGCTGCAAGTGATATGCTATCCAATATGGTTAGAGGATTCGATGCAAGAAGTGCAGAAGAAGGCAGAAGTTTCATGAGTAAAAAAGGTGGAGGTACCCGCTTAGGAGAACAATTGTTCAATGAGCAGGTAAACATCTATTCAGATCCGTTTAATGTCGATCTTCCTTCAGGAACTTGGAATGGCGATGGTCTACCACAAGAAAAAGTTACCTGGGTTGAAAAAGGTGTAGTCAAAAATTTGAGTTATTCTCGTTATTGGGCACAGCAAAAAAATGTAAAACCTATACCAGGTGCAAATAGAATTATTATGGAAGGTGGAACAGCTTCACTCGAAGACCTAATCAAAAGCACTGAAAAAGGCATATTGGTCACACGTTTTTGGTATATCAGAAGCGTTGATCCGCAAACTTTACTACTTACCGGACTCACACGTGACGGTACTTTCTATATTGAAAATGGAAAGATCATGTTTCCTGTGAAAAATTTCAGGTTTAATGAAAGTCCGATCATTATGCTAAACAATGTGGAAGCTTTAGGAAAACCACAACGTAGCGGAAATATGATCGTGCCCCCAATGAAGATCCGAGATTTTACCTTCTCTTCTCTTTCTGACGCAGTATAATTCATCACATAATAAATCAGAATTAATTATCATTATGAGAAGAAGAGATTTTTTATATGTTTCAGGAATAGGTGTTGGAGCATCCATGCTGCAGTCAATCCCGGTCATAGGCCGAGATATTGCTTTTGAAGAGGCTTTAATTCCGGTTGATGCAAGTCTGAAAAAAAAATTAGCAGATATCGCATTGAATGCTGCCCGATCAAAAGGGGCTACTTATGCTGATGTTCGCATCGGCAGATATCTGAACCAGTTTCTCACCACCCGTGAAACCCGTGTTGAAAGCATCAGCAATACCGAATCTTACGGAATGGGAATTCGGGTTATTGCTAATGGAAGCTGGGGCTTTGCAGCAATCGATAACCTGACCGAGGATACTATTGCAAAAGCAGCTGCATCAGCAGTACAGATTGCGAAGGTAAACTCCAAACTGCTCACCGAGCCAGTCAAACTTGCCCCCCAAAAGGGGTATGGTGAAGTTAGCTGGAAAACACCTTTTGAAAAGAACTCTTTCGAGATTCCGATCAAAGAAAAAACAGAATTACTGCTTGCAGTAAATGATGCTGCCTTAAAAGGCGGGGCCAATTTTGTTAATTCATCCTTGTTTCTGGTGAATGAACAGAAGTACTTTGCCTCAACCGAAGGTTCTTACATTGATCAGGATATTCACAGGCTTTGGCCAACCTTTACCGTAACAAAAATCGATTCTAAGTCAGGAAAATTTGAAACTCGCAACTCGCTAAGTTCACCGATGGGAATGGGTTACGAGTACCTGAATCCGAAGAAAGAAGAAGAGATTGACGGACTGTTCACCATTTACAAAAACCGGTATAATATGCTGGAGGATGCCGTTACCGCAACCCGACATGTGGATGAGAAATTAAGGTCAAAACCAGTAGAGCCCGGAAAATATGACCTGATCATTGATCCAACTAATCTTTTCCTGACCATTCATGAATCTGTAGGACACCCTTCTGAGCTTGACCGAGTTCTGGGATATGAGGCAAATTATGCGGGTACGAGTTTTCTGACACTGGATAAATGGGAGAGTAAAAAATTCAACTTTGGCAGTAAGATTGTAAACTTTGAAGCCGACAAAACAGAAAAAGGATCTCTTGCAGCAGTTGGCTATGATGATGAGGGTGTTAAATGCAAAAACTGGGATATCATTAAGGATGGAATTCTGGTCAATTACCAAACTATTCGCGACCAAGCGCATATTTTGGGACTTCCCGAATCGCAGGGCTGCTGCTATGCCGACAGCTGGGACAAGGTACAATTTCAGCGTATGCCTAATGTTTCACTCAAAGCTGGAAAAACTCCACTGAGTGCAAATGATATGGTTAAAAACGTAGAAAAAGGAATTTATATTTTTGGGCGTAACTCCTACTCTATCGATCAGCAACGTTATAATTTCCAGTTCAGCGGACAACTTTGTTTTGAAGTGAAAGATGGAAAGATCGGCGGCTTATTAAAAGATGTAGCTTATCAATCAAACACTCAGGAATTCTGGAACTCCTGTTCAGCCATTTGTGATCAAAAAGATTATCGCCTGGGCGGTTCTTTCTTTGACGGAAAAGGTCAGCCTAGTCAAGTAAGCGCAGTATCACATGGATGTGCTACTACCTTATTTAAAGGTGTCAACGTGATTAATACGGGCAGAAAAATATAGGTCTTGATGGAGAGATGATCCCATCAGGATCGAGTTGAAGGGCTATAAGTTGTTATGACATTGAAATAGATAGAATATCATTTTCTTTCACATGCGCACTACCTATGTTTTTTTAGTAAAAAAATATATTGAAATACAATAAATAATGAATAAAGCATTGATAATATCATTAACATGCGTTTCTTATCAAACTGAAAATTATGATATTCTTCAATCAATAGTAAGGATGCTAATAGGATTAAGTATACATTAAAAATCAGATAAACAAAATCTATTTTTAGAAGTTGTGAAGGTTCTTTTTTGGATTTTATGTAAATAGATAACCAATTTAT
>CAIJME010000109.1 GCA_903821625.1 uncultured Sphingobacteriales bacterium
ACAGGAAAATTTGGCTTTGTTGACTCCGGGAACAATAAGATCAACGGAGATCGCAAGTTTGAGGCAGAGCTAACGGTGAGGGCTGGAAAAATAATTTGGGATCTAAACGGACTATCCGCCAAAAGTATGGCCACAACTAATTAATTAAAAAACAAAAAATCTAAACTATATTCAATATGAAACGCAGAAATGTAATTAAAGGCCTGGCCTTGCTTCCAGTAGCGGGGAGTATTATTTCTCAAAAGTCTGTTGTTGCTTCACCAATTACACATGCAAACTCTGTCAATATATTACCTGTGACCGAAGCATCATTTATGGCTGAAACAAACATTTTTCGCCGGATTGGTGTAGAACCCGTTATTAATTGTATGGGTACCTACACCATCATTGGGGGTTCAATTGAACGTCCAGCTGTTCGTGAGGCCATGGAAGCGGCAGCTCATAATTTTGTGCAATATGATGAATTGGCTGATGCTATCGGACAGCGTCTTGCAGATCTTACCGGTGCAGAATGGGGAATGGTTTCTGCCGGATGTGCCGCTGGACTTAAACATATTACTGCGGCTTGCGTTACAGGTGGTAACCCTGAAAAGCTGATCCGTATTCCTGATCTGACCGGTTTTGATAAAACCGAAGTGATTATCCCACGGTATTCCCGCAATGCTTATGATCATGGTATACGAAATATAGGGGTAACCATTGTTCATGTAAGTACTCCCGAAGAACTTGAAAATGCAATCAATTCGAAAACGGCAATGATCTATCTAACTGCAGGCTCGCAATCTGAACCTGGACAGCCACTTTCACTAGAAGCTATCTCTGCAATTGCAAAGCCAAAAAATATTCCAGTCTTGATTGATGTTGCTGCTCAAAACCTGACCATTCCTCCGGTGCATTTTAAAAGAGGTGCTACTTTGGTGGCATATAGTGGTGGAAAGGCGATTTGTGGTCCGCAGTGCGCCGGACTCATGCTCGGTGATAAGTCTATTTTGATGTCTGCATGGCAGGCAAGTTCTCCGCATCATGGTCCTGGACGCGATAATAAAGTAGGGCGTGAAGAAATGATTGGGATGATGGCAGCAGTTGAAGATTGGGTAAAACGTGATCATGCCGGCGATTGGAAAAAATGGTTGTCCTGGTTAGATACTATTTCAAAAAAAGTATCAGGCATTGATGGAATTAAGATCACAATCACAGAACCAACTGGCTTGTCAAATAAGTCGCCGGTATTGAAAGTAAGCTGGGATCCTGCAAAATTGCATGTAACTGGTTTTGAAATAGCCGAAGAACTGGGACGGAATAAGCCAAGAATTGCACTGGCTGCAAGAGATGAAAGTGATGGTATAACTTCTGTAAATATTACTACCGGACAAATGCAGGCTGGAGAAGAAAAAATTATTGCCGAGCGCTTGCATGAAGTGCTTTCTAAGAATCGTCAACCCAAGCCTGAAATGTCAGCTCCTGCAGCTAATCTGAATGGTACTTGGGATGTGAATATAAAATTCTTTAGTAGCACAAGTCAGCATAGCTTTACTATAGTTCAGGATGGCAACTGGTTCTCGGGTACACATAAGGCAGATTTTGACACTAGAAACCTATCTGGTACTATTGATGGTGGTCAAATCAAATTTGAGAGTACAATAAGAATCATTGCTGACAATATTAACTACTTGTTCCAGGGCACAGTAAACGGTGATACCATGTCTGGAGATATTCACTTGGGTGAGTATAGAACGGCCAAATTTACTGCTACCCGAAATGCTACAAAACCTGCACGGAAAAGAATTCAGATTCCTGGTGGTCCACCGTTGGCTACTTAATTAATTGCCCTGCTGGTGATAGCTCCAGCAGGGTATTTTGTTATTAAGCTTCATAAATTTTTAGAACAATTCATCAATAAACTACCAATAATTTAATGAAAAAATTAAGAACGATTACCTCTGTTATTCTTCTTTTGACAGTTTTTATACCAATGGTTTATGCACAGAATTCATCAACAAATACCGGACTTTCAGCTTACTCTGTAAAAAGAGCCGTTCAGGGAGTGAATGTGAACGATAAATGGAATGATACTGCCTGGAAGGGTGTAGAATCAGTTAAAATTCAAAATTATATGGGCGAAATGCCCAAATTTAAACCTCAGGCAGAGGCAAAAATGGTATATGACGATCAGTTTATTTACGTGATCTACCGAGTAAAAGATCGCTACGTTCGCAGTATAACCCAAAAAATCAATGGTAAAGTGTGGGAGGATTCAGCAGTTGAATTCTTTTTCTCGCCAGAAGCAAATAATCCCATCAATTACTTTAACCTGGAGATCAATTGTGGAGGCACTCCTTTATTTCATCATAAAAAAGGAAAACCAACAGTTGAGGATATTCAGAAAATAGAGATCGC
>CAIJME010000110.1 GCA_903821625.1 uncultured Sphingobacteriales bacterium
ACAATACTCAAATTAGGAAAAAAGCCGTTGCGTTCTTCAAATACCTGAAAATAAGTTTTGAATTGCTCAATTGAATGGTGCTTAGGATTAATAGAATCTCTAAAATCTGCAAAATCCAAATAAGTTTTTTCAAATTTATCTGTGTATTTTATAGCTATATTAATCTTCAATAATTTTAATAATAATCTAGTTAGTTCTTCATTATAGTCGAAAAGAAAATCCCATTTTTTTTCATAGAATAAAGTTAAATCATCTTCATAAAACTCAAAATACGCAGAACTTCTGTAGGATGTTTGTAAACTCATTAAGTGCATTCTTTGCCATTGAAAATCATAACTGATTTTAACATCCTGCACTTTAGTATGTGATTTAGAACCTTTTATTACGGGTACGGTCAGATCCAATTTTCCATTTGGAGAATGAATTGTTGCACGGTTTCGATAGCTTTGCTTTTGAAAGTTTTCAGTATTTTCAAAGAAGATATTTTCTTTATGAACTAATATTTTGCTAAAATATTCAATTGGAGGAAGATAAAATAAAGGGAATACTGCGCCTTTTTCCATCGTATAAGTTAAGTTTGTGTAAAGATGCAGAAATTTAGTATTTAACACACATGCAGCAAATATGTTCTTGATAAATTTTCGCGTTATATCACTTAGCTCAGTAATCAGATGAATCTAGTTTTCTTTAAGATCATTTCTGTTTTACTGTTCTTACTTTCCTTGCTGCCGTTCTGGATACTTTACCTGTTTTCAGACATTTTGTATTTTTTATTATTTCACATCATTAAATACAGGAGAAAAGTTGTAGAACTGAATCTTAAGAATTCTTTCCCGGAAAAAACTGTAGCTGATCGATTGGACATTGAAAAAAAGTTCTACAAACATCTTTCTGACCTGATATTCGAATCAATCAAGACACTATCAATTAGTCCCAAATCGCTTAAAAAACGTTTTATATTTTCTAATTTACACGAACTAACCAAGTACTATGATGAAGGGAAATCAGTAATTGCCGTTTCTGGTCACTTTGGAAATTGGGAATGGGGACCTTTAGCTGCTGCTTATGAGCTAAAGGGAAAGGTACTTGTTGTTTATAAACCATTAAGCGATAAGCGATTTGAGAAGCTAGTTACTTCAATGAGAAGCCGATTTGGAGCCATATTGGTCCCAATGAAACATACCCTTCGAAAAATAATTGAATATAATTCGCAACCACATGTATTGGTTCTTGTTGGTGATCAAACTCCACCACGAGAAGAATCTCAGTATTTTATAAACTTTCTTAATCAGCCTACGGCAATATTTTTGGGGGTAGAAAAAATTGCAGTTAGAACTAATAAACCTGTTATTTATTTTAGTATAAATAAAATTAAAAGAGGTTATTATGAATGTTTATTTAAACCTTTAGTTGAAATACCAGATCAAACAAAAGAATATGAAATAACTAATATTCATACTCAGGTACTTGAAAATATTATTCGAAAAAATCCAGAATATTGGTTATGGTCACATAAAAGATGGAAATTTAGTCCGGATAATTTAAAAGCTCATCATGACTGAACTTCCCAGAGTAGCTGTAGTAATCCTAAATTGGAATGGACTAGATTTTTTAAGAAGGTTCCTTCCTTCTATATGCGCCAGTACTTATCCTAATTTGGATATTATCGTGGGTGATAATGCCTCAAATGATAATTCTGTTTCATTTGTTCGTGAAAATTATCCGCAGATCAAAATCAGTATCAATGATCAGAATTATGGATTTGCAGGGGGCTATAATAGGGTATTGAGTAGCCTTGATCAGGACTATTTTGTTTTACTTAATTCTGATGTGGAAGTAGAGCCGGGTTGGATTGACCCCGTAATTCAATTGATGGAAAAAGATAGATCAATTGCAGCTGCACAGCCTAAAATCTTATCCCAGTCTAATAAAAAGCTATTTGAATATGCTGGTGCTGCTGGAGGCTTTCTAGATATTTTTGGTTACCCATTTTGTAGAGGTAGAATATTTGATTCGCTTGAAGTTGACAGCAGTCAATATGACCAGAGTTCAGAGATTTTTTGGGCATCTGGTGCAGCCTTTTTTATAAAAAGGTTGAAATGGCTCGAAATGAATGGATTAGATGAAGATTTTTTTGCGCACATGGAAGAGATTGATCTTTGTTGGCGCTTAAAGAATAACAACTATAAGATCATGTACTGCGCAGAATCAACAGTATTTCATGTTGGTGGAGGAACACTCAATGCCGAAAGTCCATTTAAAACTTATCTCAATTTTAGAAACAATCTGGTTTTACTTCAAAAAAATCTTCCTGCAGGAAAGTCAATTGTGATTATTTTTTTAAGATTTTGGCTGGACTTTCTTTCTCTGTTAAAGTATTTAATGGATGGAAAGCCTAAAAATGCGTTGGCAATCAGTAAGGCTCATATTTATTTTATTCGAAACCTAAACAGAAACACTGTAAAATCTAGAAAAATTCCTAAACATACCTTGAATAAAAATGGATTATATATAGGTAGTATAGTCTGGGATTATTTTGTCAGGAATAAGAAAACCTTTACTAGTTTAAAGAAAACTTTCTAGTGCTAGTCGATAGCCATTCAATCCAAATCCAGTTAATACCCCTTTACAATTTTTTCCTGTAAGTGAAACGTGTCTGTATTCTTCTCTGGCGTAAATATTAGATATATGTACTTCAACTACAGGCGTTTTAATGCCTGCAATTGCATCTGATATTGCAACCGAAGTATGGGTATAACCTCCTGCATTTAAAATAATGCCATCATAAGAAAAGCCAACTTCATGTAACTTATTTATAATCTCTCCTTCTACATTACTCTGAAAATATTCGAGCTCAATGATGCTATATTTTGATCTTAGTTCTTGAAAATAGGTATCGAAACTACTATCGCCGTAAATGGATTTTTCTCTTACGCCAAGTAAGTTTAAATTTGGTCCGTTAATTATCTGTATTTTCATGGATTGTTATGCTTAAAGATTAATCAAACTTAAAAAATATTTTGGATTGGCAATCAGGACTTACTGGCTTTAAATCATATTTAAGATTAGAGCGTTCTTTATCTGCAAATACTGTAGATGCATACATGCATGATGTTGATAAGCTCCATCAGTTTTTTATTAGCAAGTTTGAAGATAAGAAGCTAAACTCTATTACGAGCAATGATTTAAAAGATTTTCTGGTTTGGGTAAATAAATTGGGGATGCTCCCTCCCACTCAGGCAAGAGTTTTATCCGGATTAAAAGCCTTTTTCAAGTATTTAGTTCTTGAAAATTTGATACCTATTGATCCCTCAGCACTGCTTGAAAGTCCAAAAACAAGCAGAAAATTACCTGATACCTTGAATATTTTGGAGATCAACAGCATGATCGATGCTATTAACCTTTCCAAGCCAGAAGGAATGCGAAATAAGGCCATGCTTGAAATTTTATATGGATGTGGATTAAGGGTTTCTGAACTTACCGGATTAAAGATCTCTAATTTATATTTGGATATAGATTTTATAAAAATATTGGGCAAGGGAAATAAGGAACGCTTAGTGCCTATTGGGTCTGATGCAATTAAGTTCCTGCGATTATTTATGAATGAAATTCGAATTCATATAGCAGTGAAGCCTGGTAAAGAAGATTTTGTATTTCTAAATAATAGAGGCAATCCAATTTCAAGAGTGATGGTTTTTCTAATCATAAAAGATCTTGCAGATAAGGCAGGGATCAAAAAGAATATTAGTCCGCATACATTCAGGCATTCATTTGCCACTCATTTAATTGAAGGCGGTGCCGATCTGAGGGCTGTTCAGGAAATGCTCGGTCATGAAAGTATCACTACCACAGAGATTTATACTCATTTAGATCGTGATTATTTAAGAGAAACAATTATTCAGTTTCATCCCAGAAGTTAATTTATTGTTCTTCCCTAAAAAAAACTTTATAGTAATTCATTGATTTACCCTCATCGAATCCTTTTTCTATTAAATCTTTATTTCCGTGGATATAGATATGGAAGTTTTTGTCAAGTTTTAAAATGCTTTTAAAA
This sequence comes from uncultured Sphingobacteriales bacterium, assembly GCA_903821625.1. Classification (GTDB taxonomy): domain Bacteria; phylum Bacteroidota; class Bacteroidia; order Sphingobacteriales; family Sphingobacteriaceae; genus Daejeonella. Next base: position 4,055 of record CAIJME010000110.1, read on the forward strand.
ACCTTGGCCTGTTTTTTTACAGCAGCACCAGAAATGTCAAAGGGTTGATCCAGTTCTGCATCTAACTCATCATTATATTGGCGGCTAAAATTTTTAAAAGATTCTATTGCCTTTGGATTTCCAATAACCTCTTCAGAAAATTCATTCAAGTCAAAACTTTCTTTTTCCTTGAAGTATTTCAGAGATTTATTCAAGAGATCGATTTTATCGGCTTTGGATATTTCAAAGTCCTCATCTATTTTGTTAGTTATAAAATCTTTACAAACTCCAAGTGTAGTGCTTGTTTTATTAAAATTGTCGTTCCTGATCTTTAATTGAAGAAATTCATCTTTCCAGTAGGCAGCATCTGTGCGGTTTGTTTGATCAATGACGATCACTTTATAACCTTCATCTTTCTCAGTATTAAAGATCAGACAACCTTTGTCAAGCTTAGTGATATTGATTGCATCCTCTTCATAGGTAAGTGCAAAACCTCCATCCTCCAGATTTACCTTCAAATAACTTTCTTTGGTTTCTGATTTGAATATTCCAATGGCATCAACTAATTCTCCTTCCAACTGTATGTCTTTGAATGAGGCAATATAAAGCTCCCCAGACTTAATTTTGGGATGATTGGATATGTTAAACAAGTGCTTGGTTATTTGTCCGCTTAAGCTATGAAAAGTAGACTGATCATCAAATATCATAGAACTGAAGTGAAATAGTTCGTTTAAGCTCCGGTCATCACTAGAATGTGTGAAACGAAATACTTCATAGGCTTTTTCAAAAGGCGACAAGAAATATTGCATTAACAACCGCCTTAAGGTTTCATCTTGAATACGAAGCGTATTTTCTGATAAACTATAAAACTCATTTAAAGCCTTGTTCCCTACTCTGTGAACGGATACCTGTCCTAATGTAGCTTCAAAATACGTAACCATAATTAAAATGAATTTTCTTGGTTTAAAAACCTAGTGAATATTAGTATAAAACTGCCTTGATCATTCTGTCTTTCCCTGACATATCTTGGCGTAGCTCAATCTCTTTAAAGCCTTTTTCATTTAATAGATTCAATGTTTCTTGCCCAAATTTTTCATTGATTTCAAGAAATAAAAAGCCATTGATCTTTAAATGAACTAATGCAAAATCAGCAATAGCACGATAATATATAAGCGGATCATCATTAGTAACAAACAAGGCATTATGAGGTTCATGATTGAGTACATTATCCAGCATTTGATCTTTCTCAGATTCGGTCACATAAGGTGGATTACTCAAGATCAAATCATATTTTGTATTAATTAATTCAAGATTTGTGGGTTTAAATATATCATCTTGAATAAAATTAATTTCAATCTGATTTAAATCTGCATTTTGTCTGGCTGTGTTTAAGGCTGCTTCAGAGATATCTATTGCTGTAATATCAGCCAGAGGAATGTATTTTTTTATTGCTATAGGAATACAACCACTACCCGTACCCATATCAAGTATTTTTAAAACTTTTGTTTCACCATGTATTATCCTACTAGTGATTAAAGCCCAATCTACCAATTCCTCTGTCTCCGGTCTTGGAATAAGGACATTAGGATTAACCTTTATTGTTAAGTCATAAAACATGGTTTCACCCAAAATATATTGAATCGGAATGCTTTTAATTAATTTTTTCTGAATTTCAAACAATCGCTCGGCATCTTCAAAGTTAATCTCCTCCTGTTTTATACTCAAATATTTTGCTCTTTCTAGCTTGCATACAAAACTGATGCTTAGCCATGAAAGGCTTCTTGCTTCTTCAGATCCATAAATAGTGGATAATCCATCAATAAATTTTCTTTCTGCTTCACTGAAAGTCATGAGGCAAAGTAAACCAATTAGCTTGAAAATACCACAGATTTCAAAATTTCTATTAATTGAATAAATAATTTAAAAGCAAGACATATTTGTGCTATTGATAGCTATTTTTGCTATATGGTTGAACACCAGTTTTATTTAGATCGTTGTATTGAATTAGCCAAACTGGGTGCAGGCTCAGTGAGTCCTAATCCGATGGTAGGTGCTGTGATAGTTTGTGATCATCAGATTATTGGCGAAGGATACCATCAGGCTTATGGGCATGCACATGCTGAAGTAAATGCAATTAAGAACGTATTTGAAAAGAATACCAATGCTAAGGAACTCCTCAAACGATCAACTATCTATGTAAATCTGGAACCCTGTTCACATTACGGAAAAACACCCCCCTGTGCTGATCTGATTATTTCAAATGAAATACCTTTAGTGGTTATCGGTTGTCGTGATCCCTATGATCAAATAAACGGAAAGGGAATTGAAAAGTTACAAAATGCAGGCATTGAAGTCATCGAACATATTTTGACCGATAAATGTATTGATCTGAACAAACGATTTTTTACTCGAATACAAAAACAGAGGCCTTATATTATCTTGAAATGGGCACAAACAAGTAATGGATACTTTGCCCCTTTAGATGGATCTAAAAAATGGATCAGCTCTAATGAGGCTAAACAAATGGTTCATCAATGGAGATCTGAAGAAGATGCTGTATTGGTTGGAAAAAATACAGCTATTACGGATAACCCGGTTTTAAATGTTCGTGAATGGTCGGGCAGAGACCCTGTGAGAATTGTTATTGACCGGAGACTTGAATTAACTAAAGACTTGAACATTTTTGACCAGACTCAGGATACCATCATTTTTAATTCTATTAAAACAGAAATCGATGGTCGAGTTAAATACCTAGAATTAGAAAATTTTGACAATTTACTTCCTCAACTCATTGCCTATCAGCTGTATTTGATGGATATTCAGTCAGTTATCGTTGAAGGCGGCTGCAAAACGCTGAATTTATTCTTAGAATCAGGGCTATGGGATGAAGCCAGAGTATTTATTTCGCCTAAAAGCTGGGATCAAGGCATCTTGGCACCAGAATTAAAAGCAGATCCAAATGAAGTGGAAAAAATTGGTCCTGACATTTTAAAAATTTATCATAATATATCCTAAAATGATATTTATACTCATAAGTGTTTGTTTTAGTGTTTTTGTTTCGGTGTTGCTAAAACTAGCTAAGCGATACGATATAGATAATAGACAGGCAATTGCCTGGAATTATACCGTTGCAGGATTACTTACATGGTTGATCTACAGGCCGGAAATACCTGTAATGAATGAAAGTATTTATCCTGTTTATTTAATGTTAGGATTCTTGCTGCCCTCGCTCTTTGTAATTCTTGCTTTATCAATAAGATATACTGGAATCGTTAGAACGGATATTGCACAAAGGTTATCACTATTTATTCCGGTTATTGCTTCTTTTGTCCTCTTTTATGAAGAACAATCGACACTAAAAATCATGGGTATTGCCATAGCATTCCTGGCCATTGTTTTTTCAATTCCTTGGCAAAAGGAAACGAATACTAGAAAAAGCTTTTGGTTATACCCTATTCTTGTTTTTATAGGTATGGGAATAATCGATACTTTATTCAAACAAATAGCTAAAACAACTGCAATTCCATTTACTTCTTCGTTGCTAGTCGTTTTTATTATTGCTTTTGCAGTATCATTTTCCTATCTAATTTACCTGTATCTATTCAAGAATATGAAGTTCACTTTAATTAATATGGTTTGTGGATGGATATTGGGAATCGCCAATTTTGGAAATATCCTTTTTTACTTGAAAGCTCATCAGGATTTGGCCAAACAACCATCTCTAGTATTTTCAATGATGAATATTGGTGTTATTCTCTTAGGATCAGCTGTTGGAGTTTTCATATTTCGTGAAAAACTTAGTCGTTTAAATTATGCTGGAATTTTACTCGCCCTGATTTCTATTTTGTTCTTGTATTATGCTCAATAAGAATTATGTTATTTGACGATACATTTAAAACGATTTCTAAGCCCTCTGAAGGAATCTTCAAAGATAAAGGAAGCCGCTTTATAGCCTATTTATATCCAATTCAATCAGAACTTGACATCAAAGATATTATTGCCGAATTAAAGTCCATTCATCCTAAAGCAAGTCATCATTGTTGGGCCCTTCGCTTAAGTCAAGATCGTTCAATTTTTCGTCTTAATGACGATGGTGAACCCTCAGGAACCGCTGGAAGACCTATTTTGAATACCTTATTATCGTTTGACTTGACCAACGTTATTGCAGTAGTGGTCAGGTATTTTGGAGGTACTTTATTAGGAATACCGGGATTGATAAATGCCTATAAAACAGCTACTATGGAAGCTATTCAAGCTTCAGAAATCATTGAAAAAACGGTAGATTTAGTATTCAAAATTGAGTTCAGCCATTCGGTAATGAATGAAGTTATGAAAGTGGTTAAGGATGAAAATATAAAAATATTTAATCAAAGTTTTGATCTAAATTGTACGTTTAACCTTGAAATAAGGCAATCTCAAGTCAATAAGGTTATCGATAGGTTAGAAAAAATTGAAGGATTGAAGTGGAAAGCTTAAGCTATTTTTAATCTGCTTTGCTAGAACTACTATTAACTAAATTTGAAATAAATCAATTCCATAAATGATGAATCAGATATCGAATACCGACTTAATATTAAATCAGGATGGTAGTATTTATCATCTTAATTTATTGCCAGAAGATATTGCTGATACAGTGTTAACCGTTGGTGATCCTGATCGCGTATCTGAAATAAGTCGGTATTTTGATCGTATTGAGCTTAAAAAAGGCAAACGTGAATTCATTACGCATACTGGTTATCTTGGATCAAAAAGATTGACTGTACTATCAACTGGTATTGGTACTGATAACATGGATATCGTACTCAATGAACTTGATGCACTTGTTAATATTGATTTTAAGACCAGAATGCTAAATAATAAGCTAAAGAGTCTGGATATTATACGTATCGGTACTTCGGGTGCTATTCAAGAAGATATACCAATAGATAGTATTCTTGTCTCTGAATATGGTTTAGGACTTGATTCCTTGATGCACTATTATGTTCACGAGCTTTCTGGAGATGAACGCTTATTGCAGAATACTGTAAGCGCTCATTTTCATAGTTTAAAAGGTATATCTCCCTATATCTCGTCAGCTGATCAAGGTTTATTAAAAACAATTGGAAAAGATTTTTTAAGAGGAATAACCCTTACTGCGCCCGGATTTTACTCTCCTCAGGGTCGAGAAGTACGAGCAAAAGCTTCATTCAATGGTCTATTAGAGCAATTTCGTTCATTCTCTTATGAAGGACAAAGAATTACAAATTTAGAGATGGAAACTGCAGGAATATATGCCTTATCAAAGGCCTTGGGTCATAAAGCACTATCTATTAATGTGATTTTAGCAAACAGAGTTAATTTTGAATTTTCTTCAAATCCAGCGAAAATAATTGATGGAGCAATTCAAATGGTATTATCTAGACTTTAAATCTTAGTTTTTATAAGTCTCTGATCATTTGATGAAATTTAAGTATAGCTTTTAATTTTTGATCATCCAGAATAAAATCCACTTTTTTCATCAAATAATCATCTAGATCGAAGTTTTCTACTTTATTGAGACCTTTTAAAACCTCATGTATATGATCAAGTCCTAGTTTTAAGGCCTCGTTAAATGATATTTTGAAGGTTTCAGAAATACGTTTATTAGATGCCCAAACGGCAAATACAAAAGGTAATCCAGTAAAATTTAACCATTCTTGAGCGAGATCATAAGCGTATAGAAATTGATCTTTTTTCCCGAATGTGCGGTCCCCAATCTGAACGAATGCATCCGCCTGATTATGATTCACAAATTCAGGATTGATTTTCCAGAAATTTTTAAGCAGTACTTTAGCAAGATTATTAGAGGTTCTTGACTGTGGATCTAATTGGAGTGTTCTAATCTCTTCAATTGGTTTATTACTAAAGATGAAAACAGAATCTACCGCGCCATTTGCTCCTATACAATAATTAGAAATAATCTGATAATCCTTTATATGAAGTAAAGCAGCAACGGGAACAAGTCCTATATCTACCTTATTTTCAATTAGTTTACTTGCACAATCTGAAGGAATATCTAAGCTTAATTCTATTTGATCCAGGATACCTGAATGCATTAATCCATAAACGAAAGGCTTGGAATTGGTATAGGAAACTGCAGATACTTTTATCTTATTCAAAACTGATCAAATGAGTATTCTAAATGTTGAGTATTGTTAAAATCAAGAATATGAAATTCTTTTCCATCAAATCCAATTTTATAAAGTGTAGTGTTGGAGTGAGGAAAAGTATCCATTTCGGTGAGTGGCTGATTGGTCAATAAACACAGCAATAAACGCATGGCACGCCCATGCATACAAATCAATATATTATTTTCATTATTTTCCTCAGTTAACTTCTCAAGTACTATTAACTGGCGCTCTTTAACTTCTAATGGGCTTTCTCCATTCTCAAATTTTTGATGAAGTTGACCAGCTCTCCAGTTATGTGTGATTTTCTCGAAATCTGATCTAATGTGTTCAGTACTTTCTTGACCTTCGTGTATACCCCAGCCTAATTCATCTAAACCAGGATATTGGATCCATGGGATACTGCTTTCAATAAATTTTTCAACAGTTTGATGGGTTCTTTTTAGAGTTGATGTATATATTTTATCGAACGGAATATGTTTGTAAGCTCTATAAAATGAATCGGCCTGATTTCTACCCTTTTCATTTAATTCAGAATCCATTCCACGTCCCTGAACAATACCGAGCTTATTTAGATCTGTTTCACCGTGCCGAATTATATAGATTGTTTTTTTCAATTGATCACAGGTAATTGATAATATTTAGGCTTTTCTAGTTCCGGAAATTGATAATCATTATAATCAGTTATCACATTATACATGGTGTCACGCTCAACTGGATGTTTCCCTATTTGCTTGATCAGCTCTACTAATTCCTGGGTACTCATTGCAGGATGTTGTTCTTCAGCTCCAGCCATTGAATAGATCTTTGTGGTATCATCTAATGTGCCATCTATATCATCTACACCAAAATTAAGTGATAATTGTGCTGTGCTACGACTAATCATTGCCCAATAAGCTTTGATGTGATCAAAGTTATCTAAGTATATTCTAGAAATGGCATAATTCCTAAGATCTTCGATTACCGAAACTTCAGGTATATGAGACATTTGATTGTCTTGATTTCTGAATTTTAGAGGAATAAATGTTTGAAACCCCCCTGTTCTATCTTGTAATGTCCTTAATTGATCAAGATGATCAATACGATGTTTAAATTCTTCAATATGTCCATATAGCATAGTAGCATTTGATCGCATACCTAATTTATGCCATTCCTCATGTATTTGCAGCCATTGATCGCCAGTGCATTTATCTTTTGCAATTATTTCTCTGATTTCAGGAGCAAATATCTCAGCTCCACCACCAGGAATAGAGTTTAGGCCTGCTTCTTTCATTAATTTCATTCCTGAAGCATAATCAATCTTCGCCTTTTTAAATATATAATGATATTCAACAGGTGTTAATGCTTTTACATGAAGTTCTGGTCTGTGTTTATGAATAGCAGTAAAGAGTTCGGTGTAAAATTTAAGATCATACTGAGGTAAAACACCCCCTACAAGGTGAACCTCTGTTACAGGCTGCCCATCGTATTTTTTAACGATCTCAAGCATTTCCTGCATCGTGTACTCCCAACCTTGCGATTTTTCCTTAATTAGGACTGAATAAGAGCAGAATTTACAATCATAGATACATAAATTGGTAGGCTCAATGTGAAAATTACGATTAAAATAAGTTTTGTCGCCATGGCGCTTTTCCCTAATATAATTGGCAAGTACCCCCAAATACCCTAATTCGGCGTTTTCATAAAGTATGATACCTTCATCAATAGAAATTCGTTGATTTGATCTAACCTTTTCTGCAATATTCTTGAGTTCTGCAGAAAGATTTGAATCTTGTATGACTAGGTCTAGGTTTGTCTCAGCTTTCATTATAATATTTGCACAAAAGTACAATATTGTAGATCATTCAATATCATTTGCTTGTAAAAGCATATTTTTAAATTTATTATAGTGCCGAGACATTCATTTGTAATAAATTGGTAAAATGAGTAATCCTTTTTTATTCTTTATTTAACTTGGTACCATAAAAGAGAATATAATTTTTAAATA
>CAIJME010000111.1 GCA_903821625.1 uncultured Sphingobacteriales bacterium
ACATAATTCTTGAATCTCCTAAGACCCGAATTTAAACCTGCGTTTAATTTAAACTCCAGGTCAGGAAGTATTTTATAGGAAGCATATGCACTACCAATAAGCTTATTATTAGTAGAATATGCACGGTTCATATCACGGCGTCCAAGGATATTATCCCGGTTATTCACACCAGTGGTTGCTGGTGATGGACCGGCATAACCGCTATCATTATTCGGATCATAAATTGGCATAGTTGGAGCTGCTCCCATCATATAAGCCAGATCCAGGTTATTACCGAAATTCAAGTTCAGACCTTCTTCCTTAGTAGCAATCAATGATTGACCGATAGTTAACTTTCCAATCTTAAACTCTGTTTTTACCCTTGAATAATAACGCTTATAGGTCCGGAATGCCAAAACACTTTCCTGATCAAAAATACCACCGGAAATAGAATAATTAGCATCCTTTGTGCCACCCGAAACGGTAAGTGAGTGATCTTGTATTGGAGCAGGATTTATTGAAGCATCCTGCCAGTCAGTATTTGTCTTCAAATTCACAGGATCATTCATTGCAGGTTGTAAAGGATAGAAGTTACCATTTACGTGAGCCTCATTTATGACATCTGCCATTTGTTGAGAATTCAAAAGGGGAATAAACTTATTGAATGATTGAATACCATAGTAAGAATTAAAACTGATAGAAGGAGCACGATTTCCGCCACTCTTGGTGGTGATTAGTATTACTCCATTCGCAGATCTGGCACCATAAATCGCTGCTGCAGATCCATCCTTTAATACAGTAGTAGATTGTACATCATTCGGGTTGATACTGTTGATATCTGATGCCTCCATTGGCATACCATCTACCACATAAAGTGGCCCCGATCCCCCGAAGGTATTTAAACCTCTGATACGAACGTTTACATTTTCTCCCGGATCACCTGATGTACTGGTGAATGTAACCCCGGCAACTTTACCTTGCAGTGCCTGGTTTAAATTGGAGAATGACTGATCTTTAATATCTTTTGCAGTAACCGAAACAACAGAACCAGTCAGGTCGCTTTTCTTTTGGGTTCCATAACCCACTACCACAACTTCCTGCAACGATTCAGAGCTTTGTTCCAATTGAACGTCCATACTGGTACGCCCGGAAATAGACACTTCTTTAGTTGTATACCCTACATAGGTAAATACTAAAACACTTGAACCATCGGGTACATTAATAGTGTAGCGCCCATTTACGTCAGTACTTACACCAATAGTAGTTCCTTTAACTTTAACACTAACACCGATCAATGATTCTCCTTTTGAATCACTAACCTGTCCTCTCACTTCTGTAGGAAGGGCCTTTTCAGTTAAATTTTTAAGGTCAATAAGTGCATCCGGTGCAAAAGCAGCAGATTTCTGCTGAACGATGATCGTATTATTACGTATTGTATAAGTGAGTGCTTGATTGGAAAAAGATTTTTCAAGGACATCTATGAGATGTGCATTGTTAAAATTGATACTTACTGGTTTAGCTTCATTGATCAATGGCGTAATATACACCAGATCATAGCCTGTTTGGTTACTAATCTCCTTTAGTACAGTTTCAAGTTTAGTGTTTCTAAACTTCAGACTGACTGTTTGAGAAAATGATTCAGCACTACTCACTTGAAGGAATGCTGTTATCAATAAAACAAAAATTAGTTTTATCATCAACAAAGGCTTTATTATGTAGTAAGAGGGCCTACATAAGGTTAATGAATGTAATTTCATATATTTGCGTGTTTGGATTTAGTTAATACTTGTGTACTACAATTAAATTGGCAATCCAATTATTGACCAGGAGCGTTGCAACCGCTCTTGGTTTTTTCAGATTACCGGTTTATCGATTTTGTTTGCTTCATCGCATAACGGTGATCCTCCTTCCTTCTACTTTAAAATGAATGGCATTAGTTAATTGAAGAACATCCAGAACTTCTGAAATATCTTTTGATCTTGATATATTTCCGCCAAAGCCAACTTCAGGAATATCCCCACTATAGCTGACCTCAACATTATACCAGCGAGATAATTTTCGCATGATACTTTTGATATCTTCATTTTTAAAGACAAAATACCCTTCCTTCCAGGCTACAACTTCTTCAGTATCTGCTTCAAGCACTGCTGAAACTAATTCCTTTGGCTGAAACTGTTGTCCCGGACTTAATAACACTACCTTATCTTTATATATAATTTTGACTGAGCCTTCAATCAAAGTTGTTTTTATAGGTCCTTCATCCGAATATGAATTTATATTGAACTGGGTTCCCAAAACCTCAACGATCTGATCCTTTGTAATCACCCTGAAAGGTTTACTCTTATTTTTGGAAACATCAAAATATGCTTCACCACTCAGTTCTACTTCACGTGTATCACCATTAAAAAGAGCAGAAAATCGTAATGAGGATGAGGAGTTGAGCCAAACCTTGCTTCCATCAGGCAGGTTTACCTGATATTTACCTCCAATAGGCGTTTCAATCTTATTGTAGAGAATATTGTCTTCAGCTTGAGTAACACTATTTGCAGAATTTGAAAAAGAATAAAGTAATTCACCATCCGATGTTTTTTGAATACTGACACCTGCCTGGTTAGCAAGAATTCCATTCTTTGCATCTTCTAAGATTATTTTAGTCCCATCAGAAAGTGTTAAAATTGCCTTGTCATCACCAGGCGTAATGATAGCTTCTTTAGGCTCAACAACTTGAATTGCTATTTTATCATCTACAGTTCTATTCTTATAAAAGTATAAACCGGTTGTAATCAAAAGTAATATACTTGCTGCAATACCCAGTTGATACCACAAACGCGGAGCGAATGTTGGGATAGTTTCTATTTCATTGTGAATTTCACTATCAAAATGCTTATTTCTGATTATGCTTTGAAAAAGTAGCTCCTTATCATTACTATTAAGAGGATTAAACTTTTTGGAATTTTTAAAAACAGTATCAATTG
>CAIJME010000112.1 GCA_903821625.1 uncultured Sphingobacteriales bacterium
CGGATTGAGAATGCCTGTAACCAGGACTTAAGATTGGAAATTGGATAATCTGTAATCATTGTGTCTTAGCGTATTTGTATATAAAAATTAAGAAGCTCTTGCAAAAGGGTGTGGACAGATACTAAAGGGAAAAGGAAATATTAAAAGGACTCTCGCAGAGACGCAAATTAACTGGATTACAGTTATTTATACTTTGATAATGAATAGATTAATGAATAAAATTATGGTCGTAAGTATGCTTTTATCAAGCCCTGCTCTTGCCCAATGGCAGGTGGGGGTGGCAAAAGCTGATATAAGTCCTATTGAATCAGTTCCTTTAGCAGGTTATGGTGGTAAAACACGGATGTCCAAGGAAATTATTCATCCGATCTGGCTTAAAGCAATGGCTATAAAAGATTCAAAAGGAGAAACTTCTGTATTGGTAACTGCCGATCTGGTTGGGCTAAGCAATAAAATGGTTGCCATTATTGCAAATAGTGCCATTGAAAAATATAAGATTCCAAGAGCCAACCTTATTTTAAATACTTCTCATAATCATTCCTGTCCGGTTACCGAAGATGTTTTATGGATTTACTATGAATTGACCCCGGAGGAAATGGCTGCAAAAGATCGTTATACCGCAATGATTTATAAGCGTTATGATGAGGTTATTTCTGATGCACTCAAAAATATGGAACCTGCAGAGCTACACTATGAGCTGGGTCTTGCAGGAATTGCAGTAAATCGCCGCAGATCTCGTGGGCCTGAATCTCGTGCATTTGGTGGGCAGGTTGATCAGGATGTGCCTGTTATCACGGTCAAATCTGGTAATCAGTTAAAGGCTGTCCTATTTGGTTATTCCTGTCATACTACCGCCTTAGGCGGATTGAGTATCAACGGAGATTATGCAGGATTCGCTCAATTGGAATTGGAGAAAGCTAATCCAGGTTCAGTAGCCATGTTTATTCAGAATTGCGGGGGCGATGCTAATCCATTGCCACGTATTCGAGGAAACGACCAAGAGGCAACAAGGCTTGCTTCTATGTATGGGAGTATTCTTGCTGAATCTGTAAGGCAGGTGATTTCTGCACCTATGAAACCATTGTCAGGACCTCTAACAGCCGTTATTGGCGAAACTGAACTCTTTCTACAGCCAGGTGTTCCATTAGCAGAACTCAAGAAACAATTACCCGGACTAAACGGTATGGCTAAACGAGAAGTTGAGCATCAGATAGATCAATATGAAAAGCAGGGTGCTCCTCCTGACCGAGTAAAATATCCGATCCAAGTATGGAGATTTGGAACTGACTTTACATTTATTGCGCTAACAGGTGAAACTGTCGTTGATTATTCCCTGAAGTTTAAAGGTTTATATGGATGGAATGATACCTGGGTATTTGGATATAATAATGATTTGCTTAGTTATGTTCCAAGTGAAAGAGTATTAAAGGAAGGTGGTTATGAGGGAGATAGTGGTATGGCTGAATATGGTCATCGGGCTCCATATAAAAAAGGAATAGAAGATCAGATTAGCAAATTAGTACATGAATTGATTAAGAAATCTGAAAATTGATTTGAGATTTTTTCTCAGTTATTGGGAGAAATTATTGAAATTATTTAC
>CAIJME010000113.1 GCA_903821625.1 uncultured Sphingobacteriales bacterium
ATAAAAAAACAGCGAATAAACGCTACCGCTGCGCCTGCTGCTATGAAAGGTTCTGCGAAGGCTAGGACAGAAATTGCCGCACCAGTCAAGGCGGAAGAGAGGTGAATGGAGGTTCAGTGAATGGACAATTTGTTTAAGATTGATGTAAGTTTTCCTGTGCCTGGAGTTATCTAATTCCATTCATGATTTCTTCCCGCCCTTTTCTGTTTTAAAACCAATTGCACTCCAAAATCATTCATTAGGTAAAAAACCTCTTTATCGTATCTAAATTTTAATGCAAATTACAATCATTTGTGACTCTGAAAAAATAATCCCTACCTGAAAAAATCGCATATTTGCAAAAATTCAGAGCGTTAATTATCTATGAATAAAACTAACCCCGATCTTGGCGAGCAAAGTGAAGTAGAAGTATTTGGTGCCAGGGTTCATAATTTAAAAAATATCGACGTTTCCTTTCCACGTAATAAACTGGTTGTTATAACCGGATTAAGCGGGAGCGGGAAATCATCATTGGCATTCGACACGATATACGCCGAGGGACAACGCCGGTATATGGAGACTTTCAGTGCCTATTCCCGTCAGTTTCTGGGTGGCATGGAACGTCCGGATGTAGATAAAATCTCCGGATTAAGTCCGGTAATCGCTATTGAACAAAAAACAACCAGCAAAAACCCTCGCTCAACAGTAGGCACCATTACAGAGATCTATGATTTCATGCGCCTGCTGTATGCGCGTACAGGCGAAGCCTATTCCTATGTCAGCGGACTCAAAATGGAACGCATGACCGAGGACCAGATCCTGAAAAGTATTCTCGAAAAATTTGAAGGTCAAGCAGTAAACATTCTTGCTCCGGTAGTAAAAGGCCGAAAAGGACATTACCGCGAGCTATTTGAACAGATTCGAAAACAGGGTTATCTAAAAGTGAGGGTTGACGGCGAAATTTTAGACCTCTCGCCTAAAATGCAGCTCGACCGCTATAAAATACATGATATTGAAATGGTTATTGACAGATTAATAGTCAGTACCGAAGATAAAAAACGACTTTACGACTCCATCCAATCGGCATTGAAGGTCTCTAAAGGGATCATCAAGATCAGCGATAAAGAAAACAACGAATTTTTCTACAGTAAATATTTGATGGATGCCGTTTCAGGGATATCCTATGATGAGCCTCAGCCCAATACATTTTCATTTAATTCGCCTTATGGCGCTTGCGAACGATGCAGTGGACTAGGATATATTTTTGAGGTAGATCGTCAATCAGTGATCCCAAACCCAAAGCTAAGCATCCTGCAAGGAGGTCTGGCACCCCTCGGTGAATACCGTGAAACCTGGGTTTTTCAGATCCTGAAGGCACTTGCTAAAAAATATAACTTTTTACTCTCCACCCCAATAGAAAAAATTCCGGAAGAGCTTATTGAGGTCATTTTAAATGGATCGGAAGATATCATTAGTGTCCCTGTGGAGTACAATAAATGGAATGTGCAGAACTATCAGATCTCTTTTGATGGTATCATTAAGATGCTGGAAGAACAGACCGAACGTCGTGGTGATGATGTTGGTGAAGATCTGGAGAATTTTAGAGTTCTGAAAACCTGTCCGGAATGTTTTGGCGCACGCCTAAAAAAGGAGTCACTGCACATTAAGGTTGACGAGAAAAATATCTACGAGCTTGCTTGCATGGATATTTCTAGCCTGAGCAAGTGGTTTGAAGGGCTAGAAAGCCGATTAACAGAACGACAAAATACCATTGCCAGAGAAATATTAAAAGAGATACGCTCCAGAATTGGATTTCTGCTGGATGTTGGACTGAATTACCTGACTCTAGACCGTACCGCCAAAACCTTATCCGGTGGTGAAGCGCAACGAATTCGTCTGGCAACACAGATCGGATCACAATTAGTAAATGTCCTTTATATTCTGGATGAACCCAGTATCGGATTGCATCAACGGGATAATGCCCGATTGATAGCTGCATTGAAAAATCTGCGCGATATCGGAAATACAGTACTCGTTGTGGAACATGATAAAGATATGATCATGAACGCAGATCATGTGATCGATATGGGCCCGGCAGCAGGTGAGCATGGAGGTGAAGTTGTTGGGCAGGGTACTCCTCAAGAATTTTCAAAAGCTCAAACCTTAACCAACGACTATATCAGCGGAAGAAAAGAGATTACTATACCTACTGAAAGAAGAAAAGGTAATGGGAAATCGCTGGTCCTAAAAAATGCAAGCGGGAACAACCTTCGGGATGTTTCTGTTGAATTTCCACTAGGAAAGCTGATCTGCGTGAGCGGTGTTTCAGGAAGTGGTAAATCTACCTTGATTGCCGAAACACTCTACCCTATTCTTAACCATCACTTTTTTAGGGCTAAGAAAAAGCCAATGCCCTATAAAAAAATTGAAGGACTTGAGCATATCGATAAGGTCATAGAAATTGACCAAACCCCCATCGGACGCACCCCCAGATCTAATCCATCAACTTATACCGGTGTTTTTTCAGATATCAGAAACCTCTATGTTCTGCTTCCGGAGGCAAAGATTAGAGGTTATAAACCCGGTAGATTCTCATTCAATGTAAAAGGAGGGAGATGCGAAACATGCCAGGGTGCAGGCATGAAGCTCATCGAAATGAATTTTCTTCCGGATGTACATGTTCCATGCGAAGAATGTAGTGGCAAACGATATAACCGGGAAACACTCGAAGTTCGCTACCGCGGAAAATCGATCAGCGATGTATTAGACATGAGCATTGAAGAGGCCGTGGCATTCTTTGAACCTATTCCTGCCATTTACCGTAAGATTAAAACATTACAGGAAGTTGGACTGGGATATATCCGTCTCGGACAATCATCCACTACCTTATCAGGAGGAGAGGCACAACGAGTTAAACTAGCGACAGAGCTTTCTAAAAAAGATACCGGTAACACGTTCTACATATTGGATGAACCAACCACAGGACTCCATTTTGAAGATATCAATGTACTCTTAGGCGTGCTCAATAGGTTAGTTGACCATGGAAATACTATTCTGGTAATCGAGCATAACCTGGATGTAGTGAAAGTGTCTGATTGGGTGATTGATCTTGGTCCCGAAGGCGGTTCAGGTGGTGGTCAGATCTTATTTGAAGGCACACCAGAAGAGCTTATTAAAGTTAAAGATAGCCATACTGGTCGGTTTTTGGGACTGGAGTTTAGTTCCAGAGCAAGTCTGGAATAACCTTAGATCGAGTCAGGAATGACCAATAGATTAAGGCACACGCGCCAGCGCTGACAGCGTAATGATACGCTATCATTTAATTATTGAGCCTTAGATTATCTTTTGTGAAATAGGACTATATTTGTCTAAATACTTAAAAATAGGACAATACTATTCCAATATGAAATTTTCTTTTCTTTTCGTTTTATCAATTATCTTTTTCACGCAAAGTGCATTTTCTCAAACTAATGGAAGCATTTCAGGAAAAGTAATTGATAAATTAACTCAAAAACCATTATACAGTGTAAATATAGCCTTGGAAGGCGCAAACAAAGTAGGAATTTCTGATTCAAGCGGAATATTCAAGATATCAGGTATTACCTTAAGAACCTATAATATTATTTTTTCTTCTATTGGGTATAAAACTGAAACACTTTACAATATTGCTATAAATGCAGGCAACGAAAATTTCGTAACCATAGAATTAGAACCCATAGCAAGCGCCCTAACAGAAGTAATATTTAAATCGAACAGACGCACCGTAACAGCTGCAACTTTAGAAACACCTTTAAGTGTGCAGCGCTTAACCACTGAAGAGATAAAAGCCAACCCGGGTGGTAACTTTGATATTAGCAAGGTAATCCAGTCTTTGCCCGGTGTGGGTGGTGGAGTTGGCGGTGGTGGTTTTAGAAATGATATCATTATTCGTGGCGGTGGCCCTAGTGAAAATGTTTTTTATTTAGATGGCATTGAGGTTCCTGTAATTAATCATTTTCAAACTCAGGGAAGCTCAGGTGGCCCTCAGGGAATATTAAATGTATCGTTTATCGAAGATGTAAAATTAAATTCAAGTGCTTTTGATGCCCGATATGATAATGCATTGAGTTCGGTATTTCAGTTCAAGCAAAAAAATGGAAATCCAAATAATTTTCAAGGAAACGTAAGGCTTAGTGCCAGCGAATTGGCTACAACTTTTGAAGGACCACTTTCTAAAAACAAAAAAACAACTTTCTTAGCTTCAGCAAGACGTTCGTATTTACAATTACTTTTCTCTCTAATTGATCTACCCATACGTCCCAATTATTGGGATTTTCAAACAAAAATTACTCATCAAATTGATAAAAAAACGACCCTATCGTTCATTGGCATTGGAGCAATTGATGAATTTGAATTTGCAGAAATAAAGAGCGCAAGTCCTGAAAAATTGTACATCATAAATTCTAATCCAATTATATTTCAAAATACTTATACTTCAGGATTTACTTTAAAGAGGTTACTCAATAATGGTTTTCTCAATGTAGCTGTAAGCCGAAATTGGTTTAATAATGATATTAAACAATATGAGGATAACAAACTACAATTACCGTCTCAACGAATATTATCTATAAACTCAACCGAAGCTGAAAATAAACTGCGCGTCGATGTAAACAAAACTTATAATGGCTGGAAGATAGCCTACGGTGGAATGTTGCAATTAGCAGAATACGACAACAATACCTATACAGTTTTAAGAAAAGAGATTAAAGACAGCAAGGGGGCCATAATACAACCTAATGTTTCCGTTAATTTTCAAAGCCCCTTGAATAATTTTTTAAAATATGGCGCATTTTTACAAGTAGGAAAGCGCCTTTTTGATAACCGATTAGGCGTAAGTGGAGGTTTGCGTGCCGATATGAACAGCTTTACGACCGACGGAAATAATCCCTTGAAAACACTTTCGCCACGAATTTCATTGAGCTATGTATTGGCAAACGAATGGACGGCAAATGCCTCAATAGGTAGCTATTATAAAATAGCGCCTTACACTATTTTAGGTTTTGCAGATAATAATAATAATCTGTTGAATAAGAACAGCAAGTACCTAAAGAGCGACCATTACGTAACAGGAATTGAATATTTACCGAATGATGGACTTCGGTTCACCTTAGAAGGCTTTTATAAAAAATACAATAATGTCCCTGTTTCTGTACGCAATGGGATTTCATTAGCCAATCTTGGTAGTGATTTTAATGTATTGGGTAACGAAGCTGTAATTACAAATGGAAAAGGTAATACTTATGGCTTTGAAGTGTTTGCACAAAAGAAACTGACAGATCAATTTTTTGGTCTGTTATCCTACACCTTTTACAGAAGTAAATACAGCGGAGCAAACAATGTATTGATACCCAGCAGTTGGGATAATGAACAATTATTGAGTGTTACTCTTGGCTATAAATTTCAACGCAATTGGGAGTTGGGATTAAAATTCCGTTACCAGGGCGGCGCACCGTACACACCATATAATGAATCGGAATCAAGAATAAATTATTTATCTCAAGGACAAGGAATATTTGATTTCACAAAATTGAACACACTTCGATTAGGTGGGTATAATGGCAGTGATATTCGTATAGACAAGAAATGGAATTTCAAAAAAACCACCATTGATTTGTTTTTAGATGTAAACAATTGGTATGCCGCAAAAAGCGTTGCAGTACCCACATACACGTTTAAAAGAACTGCAGACAATAATGCATTTGCTACAACTGATGGTTCATTAATTAAAGCAGATGGTAGTAATGCAATACCAACTTTATTAAAAAATGATGAAGCCCAGTTTACACCTACTATCGGATTTATTGTTGAGTTTTAATGCGTTCAGGTCATGCAATAATACAAGAGATTTTCTATGCCCCTAAAGATTATCATTTCTCCGCATCTTAAAGAATTTGATCGTCTTTTTGGCTAATCCAAATTCTGGTAGGAACAAGTAAATCTGGCTCTAAAAAAACAAAAGAATTGAAGCTTTTCATCCTCCTAAAAAAAGAATATACCAGTATTTTTGAACTGTAAGTGGAAATTAAAACTCGAACAAGTGTTTTTCTGCATGATAAGAAGAACGCACCAATGGTCCGCTTTCCACATATTTGAAACCCATCTCCAATCCGATTCGCTTATACTTCTCAAACTGCTCTGGAGTAATCCAATCGATTACAGGATGATGACTCCGTGATGGCTGTAGGTATTGCCCTAAAGTTAAGATATGAACACCAACGGCAAGCAGATCTGCCATTGCTTCAAGAACATCCTCTTCCGTTTCTCCCAATCCAAGCATAATGCCAGATTTTGTTCTTAAACCGGCTTCATTGATCCTGCGAAGACATTCCAAACTGCGATCATATTTTGCCTGAATGCGCACTTCTTTTGTTAAGCGGCGAACAGTTTCCAGATTATGTGAAACCACTTCAGGACGGGTAGCCAATAGGCGATCAAGATTATCCCAAACGCCCCTAAAATCAGGAATAAGGGTTTCTAAAGTAGTATCGGGGCTTTCCCTTCTGATCGAATTAATGGTCTCTGCCCAAATAGTAGATCCCCCATCCTTTAGATCATCACGGTCAACGGAGGTGATCACGCAATGTTTAACCTGCATTAACTTCACCGAATTAGCCACACGATTAGGCTCATCCGTATCCACCGCTAAGGGTCTGCCAGTTGCAACTGCAC
The DNA here is from genome assembly GCA_903821625.1 of uncultured Sphingobacteriales bacterium. Taxonomy (GTDB): domain Bacteria; phylum Bacteroidota; class Bacteroidia; order Sphingobacteriales; family Sphingobacteriaceae; genus Daejeonella. The sequence goes on from CAIJME010000113.1 coordinate 6,688, forward strand.
AAAAAGAACATGACCGGGTACAGATATTTCCAAGTATCATAAATGTAGCGGTTCCGGCTCCCCAGCACTCACCCATATTAGGGCAATTGCCACTCTCACAAATGGTATGAAGTTTATGGGTATCTACCAAACTGCGGACATGAGCGTACTCTTTTCCAACGGGAAGTTTAACACGAAGCCAGTTTGGCTTACGCTGCATTTGATTAACTGGAATAACCGGTAATTCGATCATGAAGCAAAAGTAAAGAATTTTGAGAAGATTTGAGTGTCAAATACACCGTTCTGATATTTTGACATTGGAGTGTTATTATGCCGGGGAATCTTGAAAATGATTGCCATACACTCAAAATTTTATATTTTTGGCAATAAACTCATTACGATCTGCAAAATGGCAACTATTGAAACTACCTACCTGGGCGACCTTAGAACTGAAGCAACGCATGTTTTATCAGGAAATGAACTCATTACTGATGCACCGCTCGACAATCAGGGCAAGGGGGCAGCATTTTCACCAACCGACCTCATGTCGGCTTCGTTAGGAAGCTGTATGTTAACAATCATGGGAATTGCAGCCAGAGAACATGGAATCGAAATTGAAGGTAGCACCTGCTCAATTACAAAAATTATGGCAGCTGAACCAAGAAGAGTTAGTGAAATTCAAATCCGCTTTAACTTTCCTAATATCAGATATACCGAAAAGCAACAATTGATTTTGGAAAGAGCAGCGAGAAATTGTCCGGTTGCAAAGAGCCTACACCCCGATCTGATTCAAAACATCAGCTTTAACTTTCAGGATTAAAAAGACCAAAAAGCC
>CAIJME010000114.1 GCA_903821625.1 uncultured Sphingobacteriales bacterium
TCATTTCCATTTGGCGACCAGGTAATATTGCTAAATTCTTCAACTTTTCCCATGGCCTCGGTAGCGGTGACTTTACCGTTAGATACATCAATAATCATCAGTTTATTTACCCCTGCACTAAATACACTGAAAGCAAATTTTCGACTATCTGGCGACCATGCGCCTGCAGATTCAATAAAATTATATTCGTCGATATCTCCGCTCTTGGCTTTACTTGATAATTTTCTGATCACTTTTCCAGTTCGTGCATCGGCAAGGAATAGGTCAATACTTAGCAGATCACGCTCTGAAAGGAAGGCAACATAATTTCCGTCAGGAGAAATTGCAGGCGCAACATTGTAGTTAGTACCCCCATTCTTTTCGTCGATGATCTTTTTTCCGATCGGTACTTGAGCTGTATCTTTAAGATAGGGGCGATAAGTGTTTTCTATACTTGTTTTCCAGAGGCTTGATAAAGTACGATCATCGTATCCAAACGTACGTCGAATAGCAATTTGATAACCGTATTTTGCAGTCTCTTTAAAGAATGGAACGATAACGGTATCACCATAGGTTGAGCCTATATACGACCAGAAAGCCTGTCCATAACGATAAGGGAAATATTTATTTGATTCGGTCAGATCCTTTAAGGTGGGGATGTCTTTATTTAAAAATGCATCACGCATCCACATCGAGGTATAGGCATCCTGTTTACCTACTGAAAGGTATTCAGCCATACCTTCAACCATCCATAAAGGCAAGTTTGCAATATTTTCTAGATTTGTGGAATCGCCTTCAATTAATGAATGGTATTGAAAAGCATGTACCAATTCATGGCCTAAGACATGTCTTGTTTGATGATTTACCTGTGAAATAGGCATGATCACCCTGTTTTTTAATCCCTCTGTCACACCACCAGTTCCTACACCGATCTCACCACTTAGAGCAGTAGTTTGTTGAAAATCAGGATGGTTTGAATAAAGTATGAATGGGTTTTTCTTTAAGAACGTATCCCTGAAAACCTGCTGATGTAACTCATACCAAACTTCAGCTTCTTTAGCAAAGCGTTGAACAAGGCTGTCATTCTTCAGGTAATAATATAGGTCGAAGTGTGGGGTTTCATAAACCTTGAATTTTAGGTTTTTGTACCTCACCTTGTTTTGGCCAAAATATTGAGCCTGAACATCGATGCTATTACCTATAAGTGTAAAAAGTAATACGATTAATACCAGCCAAAATTTTGGCTTATTTCGGGCAACTGAATGGTCTGTCATTGATATCTTGAAATGATCTAAACTAAATTACGTAAAAATATTGATTTTGATTTTTGAGAAATAATTAAAATATCAATGAATTGTAAATTCAATTAATTGGTGTTTGCTTAATTTGTTTGCGTTCATCTCTGCTTTCTTTTCGCGTTTTCTTCACTTCCAATGGAGGTTCTGTTCTTGGATTTACAGGAGGTTTATTATCCGCAGGTAAATTGCTTTTATTTTCTTGAACTTTAGGACTTATTGTTTGACGGACATTCAAATTAGAGCTTTCTATGGTGTCAACAAATTCATCAGGAACGTATAATGAGTCCGTAAATAAAGAGTCAATGCTTGTAGTATCTGAAGAGTAGCGTGGAGTTTCGCATTGATATTCTCGTGTTATCTTAACGCCAGGTTTTGGAAATGGCCCTTGTGTAATCCCCAGAGATTTATCCTTATAAACCTTTTCCATAAATTTCCCAAAAATTGGCAATGCAGTTCTAGAACCTTCGCCAGTTTGGGAAGTTTTGAAGTGAACACTTCGCTCATCGCAACCCACCCATACACCGGTAACCAGATCTTTTGTTACACCCATATACCAGCCGTCGACATAATCAGATGATGTTCCGGTTTTGCCACCAATTTGATTATTGTTTTTCCAAAGATCCCATTCCCATAGCGCTTGTGAAGTGCCCTCGGGTTCTTCCATACCCCCTCGAAGCATATAAATCATCAACCAGGCTATTTCTTCACTGAGCGTTCTCTTTTGTTCCGTTTTAAATTCCTCAATCAGGTTTCCATCCAGATCCAATATTTTTTCAACTAGAATAGGCTCAGATCTAATTCCTTTATTCAAAAAGGTTCCATAAGCTTTCACCATTTCAAATACACTGACATCATTCGGACCTAAACTCACCGATGGAACTGCTTTTAAATCACTTTCAATGCCACATTCATGTGCATATTTTACAACATTTTTAGCGCCTACTTTTTCAGTTATCTGTGCGGTAATAGAATTTACCGATTTACCCATGGCCCATCGCATAGACATTTCTCTTCCCGAAAAGCTGTAACTGGAGTTTTTAGGTTCCCAATATTCTGTTTTCCCTTTTAAGATATAGGGAATTCGTACCGCCTGATCAATAAATTTATCGCAAGGATTCATGCCTGCTTCAAGGGCTGCCAGATAGGCAAAAGGCTTAAAAGTTGAACCTGCCTGTCTTTTTGCCTGATTAACGTGATCATAGTTAAAATAATTATGATTGATACCTCCAATCCAAACTTTAATATGCCCATTGAATGGATCAAGGGTCATCATACCAGTATTTAGAATCTTTGCATAATATTTTATCGAATCTATGGTAGAATATAGGACTTCCTTTTCACCATTCCAGCTAAAAATCTTCATTTTCTTAGGCCGGTTCAGATAATAGTCTATGGAATCGCGATTGCCATTAAACCGTTTTTTCAGAAAGTCATAATAAGGAAGTCGCTGAGCAGCTTTTTCAGGAAAATCAAGAATTTCATTTCCGTCTGTTGTTCTCCATGGATTTTCATTTCCCCATACATTTTCAAATCGCTTTTGCAGGATCTTCATTTGGCCAGTTACTGCCTCCTCAGCATATTGCTGCATCCGGGAATCGATAGTGGTATAAATTTTCAATCCGTCAGCATACAGATCATAACCATTGTCTTCACACCATTTTTCTAGGTATCGTGAAACAGCTGATCTGAGGTATGAACCTCCATCGCTGCCTTCGTCTAAACTTCCGGGATTTAATTTAAGCGGCCTCTGACTATATTTTTTAAATTCCTTTTCTGTCAAAAAATCATATTTCTGCATTTGAGATAATACAGTATTTCTTCGTTCAAGTGATTTTTCTGGATTCCGGATCGGATTATAGGTGGTAGTTGCTTTTAACATTCCAACCAGTAGAGCAGCCTCTTCAACCTGAAGCTTATGAACATTTTTATTGAAATATCTTTTCGAGGCAGTTTTTATACCAAACGTATTGTTGCCAAATGGTACCGTATTAAGATAGAGGGTTAAGATTTCTTTTTTTGAATAGTAACTTTCTAATTTATAGGCAGTTACCCATTCTTTTAATTTAAAAATAACTGTTCTTACTAATGGAATGTACTTGATCAGCCCCTGCGATTTTCTATTTCTGGTACTGTATAGATTTTTAGCGAGTTGTTGGGTGATGGTACTTGCTCCACGTTTGTCGCCGCTGGCAGTTGAAACGATACTGGATAAGAGTGATCGGATGTCTATGCCACTATGCTCATAAAATCGCACATCCTCTGTGGCAACTAGCGCATCAATTATTGCGGGAGAAATACTATCGTATTCTACAGGAGTTCTGTTCTCTTTATAATATTTCCCAATGAGCTTGCCATCTGAGGTAAATAGCTCAGAAACTACGTTAATATTAGGAGTTTTTATATCCTTTTTGTTTGGAGAATAACCAAATAACCATAGAAAATTTAGTTCAAGGGCACAAAAAAAGAGTACAATAAAGTATAAAGCTATAATAGCATAGCGAAGACGCCTATTTTTAATTCTTCTGAACATGGAGTAAATATGAGGAAATCGTGTTTAATATGGAGTAAATTTCTTGGATTTTTGAATTACCTGATTTTTATTCCAATAGACTCACCAAAATCAATTAATTTTTTAATTAGTTTCAAAGGGATGATTTAATTAAAAAATTCATAATAAGTCCTAAAATTGAATTTAAGGTTAAAGAACATGATCCTTAATTTTCGGGTATTTCCATAATCATGAATCAGTGAATTACTAAATGAGCTATTGCTGAAATGAGTAATTTAGAAAAGAAGTATGCTCAAAATAAGCAATCGCTTATATTATTATTCAGGTAATAGACGCAGCTGGAAAAGACAGTGCAATAAGATTTTATAAATTACGGAATCTAAGCTATTGATCATTTACTGTAAATGAATCACCATCTTTAAGAAATGGAAAAGAGGAGCGAGCTTCAGTTACATCATTTTTATTGATTGTAAAAGTATACAAGTCTTCATCATTGGGTTTATAATAAATTACTTTCCCATTTGGATCTATGCACATAGAATCTCCGGAATGATAAACTTCATTTCCGTCATGACCCACCCGGTTTACAGCAACTACAAAAGCTTGATTTTCAATGGCCCTTGCTGGGATAAGTGAGCGCCAGTGTAATGAACGACGTTCGGGCCAGTTGGCAACGATCAATAGCATGTCATATTCCTCATTTGTATTTCTAAGCCAAATAGGAAAACGAAGGTCATAACAGATTGCCGGACAAATTTTCCAGCCTTTAAGTTCTACGAAAAGCTTTTTGGAACCTGCTGTATAATGCTGATCCTCTTCGCCTAAGCCAAACAGATGCCTTTTGTCATAATACTCATAGGTTCCGTTGGGCCGCATCCAAATCAGCCGGTTATAATTTTTATTTTTTTCTTTGATGATGATACTTCCGGTAATTACACATTTATATTTTTTTGCCTGTTCATGCATCCATTTCATGGTTTTACCATTCATCTTTTCAGCAAGTTTTTCCGTGTTCATCGAAAAACCCGTACTAAACATTTCAGGAAGAACAATAAGATCTGTAGTCTCACGAATTGAGGTAAGTCTTAAACTTAGATACTGAAGGTTCTTTTCAATGTTTTCCCAAAATAGGTAAGTTTGAAAGGTGGTTATTTTTAGTAAACTCATTCGATTTTATTCTACGTGATCAATAAAAAAAATGCTTTTAAACTTATATTTAGGAATTTATATAAATATAAAAAATAGTTTATGAGGTGCAACATTTTCAAGTTCTTAAAACCTTTAACTAATAATGGTACGCTTCAAATTGATATTATTTTTGTTCAACACAACAGAAACAACTGACAGTTAACCATTAACTGCTACTTTTATTAAACTATAAGTATGTGAATATCAATTAATTCATTGAAAAACCTGGCCTGGGCTATTCTTAGAATTGTCCAATTTTTTAATTGTGAACAACAAAGTGGATAAAAGCTTAAAAGCTGATTGAAAGCTGAGAAAATACAAGACTTGGTTTTTAAATAGGAACTAAAATCTAGAGATCAATCATTTTTTAGTTGCACATAGGTAGGAGCTGATAAAATTTAGTATTTGATTATTCGTTAACCCAGAATTTGAAGGTCTCAGGAAATATTTTCTGAAAAAAGATAGGGCTAAAAGGGTGTAATTTTTTTAACTATTCTTCAGTGCTAAATAATGTCTGTTGTTTTAAACTTTAACTAAGTTTTCAACTGCTTTTTCAAGTGTTTCTTTCTTTTTTGCAAAACAAAAGCGAAGTACATGATCGTCTGTACCTTTTGAATAAAATGCAGAGACCGGTATTCCCGCAACTCCGAATTCCTTTATTAACCTTATTGCTAAATCAGTATCTTTTTCGTTGCTGATCTTACCATATTGTACAGATTGGAAATAAGAACCATTACAAGTTAACAGGTCGAAACGCGTTTCTTTCATCAAGGCTGCAAAAAAATCTTTTTTTACCTGAAAAAAATCCCTGATTTCTAAGTAATTACGGTCATTCTTTAAAAAATCTGATATCGCATACTGCACAAAAGAGTTTACACTGAACACTTCAAACTGATGAATTTTTCGAAATTCCTTCATTAACCATTCCGGTGCAAGGCAGTAACCAACTTTCCATCCAGTTGCATGCAAAAGTTTTCCAAATGAGGCAGTAATGAAACTTCTTTCCCTTAATTCAGGATAGCGAGATAAGCTCAGATGCTGTTTCCCATCGTAAATAAGGTGCTCATAAACCTCGTCACTAAGTAAAAGGATGTTGGTATCTCTAGTTAAATCAATCAAGCATTTTATATCATGTTCATCCAGGGTTCTTCCCGTCGGATTGTTGGGGTAGTTTAAAATGATCATTCGGGTTTTATCATTGATCAGTTTGCCTACTTCTACCCAATCAATTGAATAATTTGGAGCACTTAGTTCAACTGCCCGGATACGGCCACCAAAAAGAGTTACTGTAGGGCCATAAGCATCATAAGCAGGTTCAAAAATGATTACCTCATCATCAGGTCTAATAACGCATGCTATAGAAGCAAATAGTGCCTGTGTTCCTCCGGCGGTGATCGTTATTTCTGTATCTGGATTGTAAATAACATGGTGAAGCTTTTCTTGTTTTTCTGCAATACGTTCCCTGAGCGATAAAAGTCCGGCCATCGGTGCATATTGGTTGTACCCTGATCTCATGTAATGATCTACAAGCTTAATGAGTTCAGGAGAACATTCATAATCCGGAAAACCCTGCGATAAATTAATAGCCTGGTGTTGAACCGCAAGCTGTGACATAACTGTGAAAATGGTAGTGCCAACCTCAGGCAGTTTGGATTGTATATGCATAATGGAGCTAAAATAACAAATTCTACTATCCTGATTTACTATCTTCTATTAATATCCAGAATAAATTATTATTTTGAACAGTTATTAGATCTTAAATAAATGACTTATAAAACTAAAGAAAGTCGTCTTTTTCTTGTTCTGGGCGCTTTTTTAATAGCAAATGCTATTCTTGCAGAATTTATTGGGGTTAAAATTTTTACAGTTGAAGGTTCATTAGGTATCCAAAAATTCGACATTAATATGTTTGGTGTTCCTGATCTTTCATTCAACATGTCTGCAGGTGTAGTAACCTGGCCATTAATATTTATTATGACAGATATCATCAATGAATATTTTGGGATCAAGCAGGTTCGTTTTTTATCAATTCTGGCTGCTATTCTAATTACTTATGCTTTTTTTGTAGTTGGCTTTGCTATGAATCTGGCTCCTTCTGATTTTTGGGTCAATCAAACTGTTAATGGTGATTCAATTAATATGAATAACGCTTTTAGTGCGATTTTTGGTCAGGGAATGTGGATCATCGTAGGTTCGATCATTGCATTTTTAATTGGACAGATGGTTGATGTGATAATTTTTCACCGGATTAAGAAAATTACAGGAGAACGATTTCTTTGGCTGAGGGCTACCGGTTCAACGCTTGCTTCGCAGTTCATTGATAGCTTTGTGGTCATTTTTATTGCTTTTTATATCAATCCGCAATATAATTGGACTTGGCAAATGGTTGCTGCTATCGGTCTTGTAAATTATAGCTATAAGTTTGTAGTTGCCATACTGATGACACCTTTGTTGTATGGTGTTCACCGTATTATTGATAAATACCTTGGAACTGAACTTTCTTCAAAGCTTATAGCTGAAGCAAGGAAAGCATAATAGGTTGATTATTTTAATAAGTTATTGATTGTTAGGTATTTAATTTTGTAAATATGAAAAAGTATTTTTATTTCTTGTTGCTTGCCTTCATTTATATATCAGGCAATTTTTCTGTTTTTGCACAAGAAGTTCTTTGGAAAGAACAGGCTCCCTGGGCAGGTGTTCCTGAGTATTATCAGAAATGGAATTATCCTGATTTTCAGTTTCCTTCTGCATTACCTGCCTGGAAAAATGATAGGGTGCAGGTAGCAGCGACGCTTCAGCGATTATTAGGGGATATTCCACCGCGGCCAAAAAAGCTCAATGTTCAAACTGTTTTCAGAAAACAGATGAATGGATATATTCTCGAAAAGTTTTTGATAGACAATGAAGTAGATGGTTTTATTCCCGGATATCTGGCCATCCCAACCAATGTTAAGGGCAAGGTGCCTGTAGTTTTGGGAATGCACGGACATGGAAGCAGTAAAGACAATGTTTTCGGATCAAATTCAGGTACTGCCCAGGATGTCATGGCTTTGCTGATTTCAAAAGGGTATGCTGTAATGGCAATTGATAGTTATTTTAATGGGGAGCGCCGCGGAACAGGTCCTGCAGGTATACCCGAAACTCAATCAAAAGGCCCTGATCAAGAAACCTCAACCTTTAAGATTAACTTATGGTTTGGCCGCTCATTATGGGGAATGCAGATTCGGGATGAGCAGATTGCCTTGGATTATCTCAAGACACGCCCTGAAATTGATTCAGATAAAATTGGTGTAGAAGGGATGAGTATGGGAAGTACCAGAGCCTGGTGGCTGGCAGCATTGGATGAACGTGTAAAGGTTGTTGTTGGTATAGCATGTTTTACCAGATACAAGGAACTCATTGAACAACGTGAACTGAAAGCCCACGGTATCTATTACTTTGTTCCTGGGATGTTACAACACTTTGATACTGAAGCAGTCATGGGTCTAATAGCTCCAAGGCCCTTTTTGGCTCTTACCGGAGATAGTGATGCAGGTTCACCGCTTAGTGGAATGAAAACCCTGGAGAGGAAATTAGATACAGTGTATTCTCTTTATAAGGAGAAAGAGAAGTTCAAAAGTATAATATATCCTAATACCGGCCATGTATTTACTGATGATATGAAGATCGAAATGCTCGATTGGTTCGAAAAATATCTGAAATGATGTCTATAGCTAAAGTATTTTTATGGACGCTTATAGGTATCTGTTTTGGAGAAACAGTATTAGCACAGACCCTGGATCGTCAGGGAAATCACTTGCCTGAAAAAATAGCAAACTATTTTACTGCGCCTCTTGAATTTAAAGACCAATTTGGCGACTACCGTTCTCCATTAACATTTTACAACGGAAAGCAGGTAAAAAATAAACATGATTGGGCAAGTAAACGTAAAGAGATCTTAGCCAAATGGAACGGACTAATGGGGGCATGGCCTGCATTAATTACAAATCAGAATTTTGAGATCAGAGATTCAACCCGTAAGGATGGATTTACTCAATACAAGGTCAGGTTTTACTGGCTTCCTAAGCAACAGACGGATGCCTATTTGATGATCCCTGACGGAGCGGGTAAAAAGCCTGCAGTGATTACTGTTTATTATGAGCCCGAAACTTCTGCCGGATTAGGAAGGGCTGATCTGCCTGATCGTAATTTTGCTTATCAGCTTGCTAAACGTGGTTTTGTGACACTTTCTTTGGGAACAACAGAAACTACAAACAATAAAACCTATTCGCTCTATTATCCGGACATAAAAAACACCAGTGTTCAGCCTCTTTCAATGCTAGCTTATGCTGCTGCCAATGCCTGGAATGTATTAGCAAAAGTAAAGGAGGTTGACAGTAAGCGAATTGGTATCATGGGTCATTCATACGGAGGAAAGTGGGCTATGTTTGCTTCCTGCCTTTATGAAAAATTTGCCTGTGCCGTTTGGTCTGATCCTGGAATTGTTTTTGATGAAAGTAGAGAATCAATTAATTATTGGGAACCCTGGTACTTAGGCTATCATCCTCAACCATGGCGTAAAAGAGGACTTATAACAACACAAAATCCGGCCAAAGGTCTGTATCCAAAAATGATTTCAGAAGGACTAAACCTGCATGAACTGCATGCCCTAATGGCTCCAAGGCCTTTTCTTGTTTCGGGGGGCTCTGAAGATCCTGAAAAGCGTTGGATTCCTTTAAATCATAGTATTGCGGTGAATCGTTTTCTGGGCTATGAAAATAGAGTGGCTATGACCAACCGGCCAGATCATACCCCCAATCCAGATTCAAATGAAAAAGCGTTTTTGTTTCTAGAATATTTCTTAAAATAATCAGGCTAACAGACCAATAGCGTTTAGTCCTAATACGTCGCAATGGTAATTAACCAGTTTTTTGCTTTCCCCTTTACACTTATTACTTAAAACTTAAAACTTATTACTTTCCCCTTTCCGCTTTCCGCTTTCCGCTTTCCCCTTTCCCCTTTCACCTTTCAGCTTTTCACTTTAATCTTTCAGCTTTTCACTTTAATCTTTCAGCTTTAATCTTTCAGCTTTAATCTTTTAGCTTTCCCCTTTCCCCTTTCACCTTTCCCCAGGCTTTCCCCTACTTTCCAATCTTGATCAATTCAACTTCAAATATTAGCGTACTATAAGGAGGGATATCTTTTCCAGCTCCACGTTCTCCATAACCAAGAGCATGAGGGATAAAGAAACGGTATTTTGATCCAACTGCCATTTGCTGAAGTCCTTCGGTCCATCCCGGGATAACCTGATTTAACGTAAATGTGGCTGGTTCACCGCGGTCCAAAGAACTATCAAACTGAAACCCATTGGTAAGAGTGCCTTTATAATGTACGGTAACCTCATCTGTTGCCACTGGTTTAGCTCCAGTTGCCGGAGTTATAATTTCAAATTGCAAACCACTTGGAAGTGTAGTAACTCCCGGTTTTTTCTTGTTTTCTGCCAAAAAATTTGCAGCAGTTGTGATCGAGCCCTCAAATTTTTTCTTTTCAATGGCACTTAAATAAGTATAAATAACTTGCTGGCATTTTTCAGGACTCATAATTACTGCTCCTCCAGATAAAACATCATTCATGGCTTTTGAGATCAATGAATAATTCAAACTTGTGACTCCACGTGATTTCAGATCATTAGCGATACTTGCGCCAAAAGCATAACTGGCAGAGTCGCTAGGGGTTTTGAATAATGGAGCTGTAGTAGGCATTGGTTTTGTTTGCGCAAAGCTTAATGTTGAAATTGCCGATGCGGCAAAAAATAGAAGGAATCGTTTCATGTAATCGTATTTCTAAAGTATGAGGTTAGCGTATCCGCAATATAAATTGCGCGACTGCTAATATAGACAGCCTACAGCAGAATTATACAATATTCATCCAGATTTTTTGTCTTCAGGATAAAAGCCTAAATTGGTTTTATGAAAGTAGATTATATTGCCCTTTCGATTCCTATTTTCTTTATCCTGATAGCCGTAGAGCTGGTTTACGCCTTTTATAAAAAACTCAACTATTATAGGTTAAATGATTCTCTGGCAAATCTTAGTCAGGGAATTGGTTCTCAATTAGTAGGAATATTTTTAAAAACAATTACCTTTTTTGGATATTTATTCATTTACGAATCTTGGCGATTCTATTCATTTCCAAACACGATATGGACCTGGTTAATACTGTTCATGGGTGTAGATTTTTTTTATTATTGGTTTCATCGATTAAGTCATCAGATTAATGCATTATGGGCGGCACATATTGTTCACCATCAGTCGGAAGAGTATAACTTAACCGTTGCCCTAAGGCAGTCCTGGTTTCAATCGGGTTTTTCATGGGTATTTTATCTTCCTCTGGCATTTGTTGGTTTTGAGCCGGTGATGTTCCTTACCGTTAGTGCATTCAATACACTGTATCAATTTTGGATTCATACTCGAGCAATTGGTGATATGGGCCCTTTGGAATGGTTCCTGAATACTCCATCTCATCATCGAGTTCATCATGGTTCAAATCCAAAATACATTGATAAAAATCATGCTGGAACATTAATTATTTGGGATCGATTATTCGGCACTTTCCAAAAGGAGGAAGAAGAGGTTGTTTATGGTATTACTACGCCTCTAGCTAGCTGGAATCCTGTTTGGGCAAATATTCATTACTGGATAGAGCTTATTGATACTTTTAAAAGAGCAAAAGGTATCAAGGAGAAGGTGTTTGTATTTACAAAGTCACCTGGCTGGTTTCCAGATGCTATGGGAGGGAGGCAGTTTCCTAAAGATATAAATATCAATACTTATATTAAGTATAGTCCTGATTACGACAAGAGATTCACTATTTATATTCTTTTTCAATTTGTTTTTTCATTAATCATCGCAAGTGTTTTGCTTTTTACTGCAGCAAAACTTCATTTATTACAGCTTATTGCCTCCGTGATTCTGGTCATGATGAGTCTTACAGCTTACGGTTCATTAATGGAACAAAAGAAATGGGCAGTCAGTCTGGAATATTTCCGTTTCTTGTTTTGGATTCTTTGCCCATTGGTTTTTAATGCAGAAGTGTTTTTCATTCAATTATTAATCGGGAATACTAGTTTAGTTATCCTTTCATTTATTTGGTTTAAACGACTCTTGCGAGCATAATTTATGTTAAAAAATCATAAAAAATTCACCTTTCTTTTCAGTGTGATCATCATTCTGAATTTACTGGTTCAATCTGCTTTATTTCAGGAATACGTTCTTTTTATAAAACCGCTAATCTGTATTTCACTGCTGGCTTATTTATATGTGCAGGTCAATATGCAAGCAGGTTTCAATAGATTGATTTTCGCAGGCTTGCTTTTTTCGCTGTTTGGTGATAGTTTTTTGATTTTTGCCGGTAGTGATGTTTATTTCTTCCTTTACGGATTGGTTTCATTTCTATTGGCGCATATCGTTTATTCGATGGCATTCTTTAGAGATTTTAAAAATAATCCGCAGGCATCAAAGGTTTACGGACACCTTATGCTATTTGTGATGGGAGTTTTTTCTTTGAGTTATTATTCATGGATTCGCGATTATCTGAATGATTTTAGAATTCCGGTCATGGCTTATATGTTTGTGATATCTATGATGGCAATATTGGCTGGTTACCGTTACAGTAGAGTAAATCTGCTTAGTTTTAGGTTGATCTATTGGGGTGCACTATTTTTTGTGATCTCTGATTCTGCACTAGCTTATAATAAGTTTGTCGAACCTTTTCCCTTTTCAGGTGTTTTGATCATGGCAACGTATATGATTGCACAATACCTGATTACTGTAGGTGCTATTGAACGGAAAGTGGAGGCTTTTAAATAAGGATTCAACAACGTTTTTCAAGATTAAATTGCGATATATAGTATTCCAAATTACCTGTACAGTTTCGTGAATGTGGATATTTATGGCTTATTATTGAATTGTTTGGTTGTTTAATAGAAAACTATGAAAATGGAATAATCAATTATGACAAAAGAA
>CAIJME010000115.1 GCA_903821625.1 uncultured Sphingobacteriales bacterium
ACAATGATTACAGATTATCCAATTTCCAATCTTAAGTCCTGGTTACAGGTGTACTCAATCCGTAATTCGTAATTACTAATTCGTAATTGTTAACCCGTAATTACTAACCCGTAATTCGTAATTGTTAATTCGTAATTGTTAATTCGTAATTAATAATTCGTAATTACTAACCCTCCTCATTTCCTGAATGCAACAGGAACATTATACTCAGGCATATTCTTAATACAGGGCTCAATAACACTATAAGCATTTTGACCAAGTATCCGTTTCTTGCTTTCTAATGATAAATTAGAGAATACTAACCATCCTAATTGCTGTCTAGGATCTCGCATAGGAAGGTCAGAACCATATAATAATCGGTCATCACCTAATGCATCTACCAAGTATTCAATAACCCCTAAAGGGACCGGAGTTAAGGTAAGTTCAGCAAACACATTCTTGTGTTTCTTCATGACTGCAATCACCATATCAGCCATTTTATAGCTTCCACCTGCATGCGCAATAACCCAGCGAACATTCTGATATTTTGATGCTAGCTTTTCTACCTCCAATAGGTCAGACCTTGATGGATGAATCAAGGCATATAGACCATGTTTATTTCCATATTCCCACCAAATATCATAGGCTGGATTATGATATTCCATTCCATAAAAGTGGTAAGGCTTCATTCCAATAATACGTTTATCTGCATAAACTTCAGGAATCATTATAGCTAGCTCCTCTTGAGTATAATGTGTAGGACTAAAGGTGACGAGTCCCCAATAACCCTTCGGAGATACATCCAAAGCTTCTTTAACCAGTTTATTTCCCTGAACAGAATCATTACTTACAACTCCATTCCAGCTCATGAATCCGCCCCCAACAACACCCAATTTTTCCATCATAGAGAAAATACCTTTAGGACCACCATTTTCCATGTGGTAGCCTGTTCCACCGGCACCGTTAATCCCTTCATGGAGCATGTGCATGTGCATATCAATAACAGGCACAGGCATTGGTTTTCCTTTACGGACAGCAGTCATGAGGATATCTTCAGATCTATTGGTATGAACCTTTTTAGGACCTTGTCCACCTAAGAGTCGAATCAGATTGCCGCCCGCTATTTTTGACTTAGCTTCTGCAGGAATACTGGCATAATCAATATAAGTTCGATGCGCTCCTGCAGACATTGTAGGGCAGTCAGTGGCAAAAATAAGCTGATCTATATATCCTTTTTTATACAGAAATTCCAGACCTTCATTGATCTGCATCCGATCAAAACTGAGATGAAAATTAGGATGATCTTTTAACAATCCGATAGCATAACGTTGTTCTCCCCAGCTGATACCAGAAACCAATAGTGGAATTGATCTATACTGCTTGAGGAAAGAATTAAGTTCCTTCCAGCCACCAATTTCAGAAACCGTGGTAATGGTGAATATTTTATGGTCATTCAGATGCTTCATCAGCTCCTGACTAGATTCTGCACTCCAATCCCAACCATTTGAAAGAGGATGAATCGTTACAGCACGAACCTGATTCTGATCCATCTTAATTTTTAATTCTTTTGGTGGCAGACACTCATTGGTATGATGAGGAAGCACATTCCATATCCCAAATAAATTGGGATATGGCTTAAGCATGGTGCTTAATTCCAGATTGGAATACATGGCATCATAACTGAGAGATAAGGTGGAAGCTACTAAAGCTCCAGAAATAGAACAATGGTCAAGTTCTTTTGTCAGATCTTCCAATTTCCACTTTTCAGCAGGGTGCTTGTACTTTCTAGGTCCAATCCTGGCGAAAGCATCAAAAAACAACAGATCATTATTCTGTGGATTTAGAAATTCTGTAGTATTTGCGAGTAAGCTACCGGAAGTAGCCGACAAAACTGATGTTCCTAAAATGGCAATTGAATTCTTTTTTATGAATTCCCGTCTTGATTTTTGCATCTTAAAGCGTAATAATTTACAGATTAAATACCTATTTTAACTTAGATTCTAACTTATGCACAGTGATAAGAGGAGGATTGTTATATATAAGTGCCTCATCATCAACATATTTTATAAATTCCTTTTCATTTTTATTGATATCGCCAAAACTCCAAGCACCAAGAATCATATATTCATAGCTTAGATCAGAAGTAACAGGCATTTTAAATAAGTGATTACCTCCGTAATTCTTGATTGCCTGATATTCGGGCATATATTGATCACGAATAATCATTCCTATCCCCTGCCATGGCACTGTTAATACATCATCACCTATATCCTCGTCAGGAATACGAGCCTCAATATTTTTACCCATAGAGATGGCAATGCCTTTTTTATTCACTGAAGTATATTCGCTCATAATCCGTCTGATGCCCGCACCAAATTTTACATCAGCATTGGGGGGAATAAATTTATTAAACTTAGTTTCTACAGTACTCCAACTTTTACCGGCAATGGCAGTGTAATATTGCTCAAGTTCGTAAAAACCCTTTCCTGAGTTCCAGTTGGTAGTATTAACCTTGATCATACTTCTTAGAGGTCCGTTATAAACCACATCATAGGTATAACGTGTATCATCAAAAGGACCCTTATTTTTAAATGGCGAATGATAAGCACGGGCTGGATTTTCCATATCGGTAGGATTTTCAAAAAGACACATACCACCAGCTCCGAATGTGCTGGCAACGGTCATGATATCAGTTCCCATTTCCCATGGCATATAATACCCAGATTTGTTGGTAGAATACTCGTAATAGGCGGTGAGCATTGGTGATCTTTTTCCATGCAGATCCACTTCATGAGGGTACCATAATTTCCATCCCATGTTCTTAGATTCCCATAAAGGCACAGTGTGACGGCCATAATTGGCTATAGCTGCATGAACCTGATGTTCATACATACCTCGTTCGTAATGATCGATATAAATGTAAAAGTTTCTCGACTCTTTAGCCTTGAGATCGGTCATAAAAAATATTTCATCCCAAATACCATCCTTATCTTTATCATCAACCTGGAGCTCAACATAATGTCCATTAGTTTCTTTCCTTCGTACGTATCCACTATTTGTCTTGAGCTGCTCAAGCGATGGCTCAGGATCTGATGGAAGTGCCGGATCAACAATTCCAATCCAGCGTTCAGGAATATTCTGAAAGGGCAAGCTTTTACGTGAAACAACTACACTACTACCCTTTACTGGAACATTTAGGGGGTTAGTTACAGTGATCATGATGCGTCTAGTTGGTGCATAATCCTTACCCTCGGTATACCAGCCAGCAGTTGATTGTCCGTTTGCGACAAGCACAGTGAAAAACAATATGCTAAACACCGCTATGATCCTTTTTATTGTTAACATCTTAAGTTCATTATTTAACGTTTATTAATTATAATAATTTCTTTGGCTAAACTTTAAGTTTTCCAAATAAAAAATTAGACAAAGTTTTTTATCATTTGTACTATTGATTTGGTAATTTACGTTTACGTACCCGAAAAAGAAAAAAAGACACTATTTTTTTTTCAACACCCTAATTGAAAGACGAAAATTCACCTAGTCAGCTTTTTATGTTCACAATTACTTTTGAGTCTTTAAATTTCCTGCAATCGCATTCAAATCATAGACAATCTTGCCATCTCTAATGGTCATTTCACATTCAAACTTCTGTTTGCCCCAATATTTATTCCCTGCCACATCTCTGAAACCGAAATTTCCATTACGCATGCTTATAATCGCAATATCAGCTACTGAACCTTCAGACAGATTACCAAGTTCTTCTCTCTTAATTACCTGAGCAGGTGTCCAGGTACTTGCTTTGATGAGTTCAGGAATTTTCATACCCATAGAAAGGAAAATAGATAAAACGTTCATTTGGTCTTTCATGGCTCCATTTACACTGCCCTGATGAAGATCAGTGCCCATCGTATTTGGATAAAATCCTGCTTTTAAGGCAGGCAAAGCCTGATTAAAATTGAAACTGCCGCCGCCAAAGCCTACATCGAATACAATTCCCTTTTTCTGAGCTTCTAAAACAAATGGTTTTAACTTGCGGGTTTTTAAATCTACAATGGGATCTACCACTCCCCTTGAAGATTGTATAAAAGTGTGGGTATAAATATCGCCAGGGCGAAGATATTTTGTAAAGAGTTCTTCAATTGAAAAATACAGACTGTTCAGATCAATCATGACAGGCATATTGGCAAATTTTCCGGCATCAACACCTCGCTGAACCGGGGTCCATTCTGAGCCTGTAAAATGGGCAACCTTAAATCCCACGATATCTTTTTTATGAGCAAGGGCCGTATCTGCAGTTCTTCTTGCATCCATATCACTCACATTTTGCTCATACTGCTCTATTCCTCTCATTCCCTCTCCAACAATATTTAACAAAGACAATACTCTAGTTTTTGAAACATCAATGATATTCTTTTTAAATGTCCCAAATGATCTCCACCCGGCACCTCCAGCATCAACCACTGTAGTTACTCCAGAACGAAACGTAGATTGATCAGGAAGTACTGCAACTGTTCCTCCACTCAAATAACTATCTGGATCAAAACCATAAAAGACATGGGCATGAATATCAATAAGCCCGGGTGTAACGTACATGCCCTTTGCCTGAATAACCTGCTGAGCCAATAAGGTGTCAATATTCTTTGCAACACGAACAATCTTATTATTCTGAATGGCAATATCCATCACTTCATCAATAGTATTTTTTGCATCGATTACATGCCCACCCTTAATCAATAAACGGTAAGGTAATTGTGCCTGAACAGCAACAGAGAAGGATATCAGAAGTGAAAAGAAAAAATATTTTTTGAGACTCATATAATACGCTAGGTTTTAGACTGATGCTTTAATTAATTCTTCAGTAAATCTTTTAGCCACAATTTTTTCCTCTCCAGTCTGCATCATCCTAACAGACAGTATCATGGCATCATTAATGCTTTTTGGAGCCTCAATAGAGGGTTCACCATTTCTAAGATGGAGAGTCATCTCTTTAGTGCTTAGCTTTATTAGCGATTGGTCCCAAGATATTCTCAAGGTAGGAGTTACATTGGCAATTGGCGGGACA
>CAIJME010000116.1 GCA_903821625.1 uncultured Sphingobacteriales bacterium
GTAAATGAGGCTAATGAATCAGAAGTAAATGAGGCTGGTGATAAGCCCCGCAAGCGGCTACGCACCTCTAAATCAGGAAGTGATAGTAAACAGCACCAAGAAATTCCATTAAACAATACTAGGACTTTTGATTTCCCAGAAGATGATGAAGCTCCTATTATTGAATCCGTGATTGAGACCGATATTCCTGAAACATCCTCTGAAGCTTCACTTGTGGTTGCTGAGGCAAAACCTTCCGCTGATTCGGCTGATCCAAAGAAATTTGAACGCAGACCCAACCCTAACAATCCAAAACAGAATCCAAGAACACAGGAAGCCCCTGCAATTAACATGGATTTCGACAATGTGATCGTCAATGAGGGAATTCTGGAGATCATGCCCGATGGTTATGGATTTTTAAGGTCCTCAGATTATAATTACCTTTCTTCTCCTGATGATATTTACGTATCACAATCACAAATAAAACTATTCGGACTTAAGACCGGTGATACCGTTAGAGGAAGTATACGTCCACCCAAAGAAGGCGAAAAATATTTTCCACTTGTTCGCGTTGAAGCCATCAATGGCCGTATACCTGCCGAAGTTCGAGACAGGGTTCCTTTTGATTACCTGACTCCGCTTTTCCCAACAGAAAAATTAAATCTGTTTGTAGATACCGCGAATCATTCTACACGAATCATCGATCTGTTTACCCCAATTGGAAAGGGGCAGCGAGGTTTGATCGTTGCTCAGCCAAAAACAGGTAAAACCATGCTTTTGAAAGATGTAGCAAATGCGATCGCTAAAAACCATCCTGAAGTATATCTGATCATATTACTGATTGATGAGCGTCCGGAGGAGGTTACTGATATGGCAAGAAGTGTTCGTGCAGAGGTTGTTTCTTCAACTTTTGATGAACCTGCGGAGCGTCATGTTAAAATTGCAAATATTGTACTCGAAAAAGCAAAAAGAATGGTTGAATGCGGGCATGATGTAGTTATTCTGCTTGATTCGATCACCCGTTTGGCACGTGCATACAATACTGTTGCACCTGCTTCTGGTAAAATACTTTCTGGTGGGGTTGATGCCAACGCCTTGCACAAACCAAAACGTTTCTTTGGTGCAGCTAGAAATATTGAGGATGGTGGTTCTTTAACCATTTTAGCAACTGCACTAACTGAAACAGGTTCCAAAATGGATGAAGTAATTTTTGAAGAATTTAAAGGAACCGGTAACATGGAATTGCAATTAGACAGAAAACTATCTAACAAACGTATATTCCCAGCTATTGATTTGACAGCTTCAAGTACACGACGTGACGACCTACTTCTGGATAAAGATACCCTTCAGCGGATCTGGATTTTAAGGAATCACCTTGCGGATATGAATTCACAGGAATCTATGGAGTTCCTGCAATCTCAAATGCGAGGTACAAAAACCAATGAAGAATTCCTGATATCAATGAATTCTTAATACATTGAATAATCAGCTCAGGAACAAAAATTCTTTTATAGATAATATCTCTCTGATGAAACAACATATCCCCAATACAGTTACCTGTCTAAACTTATTTAGCGGCTGTTTGGGTATTGTATTTGCATTCAATGGTGAATTGAATTTTGCAGCTTATGCGATTTTAATCTCAGCAGTACTTGATTTTCTTGATGGCATGCTTGCTAGGTTGCTGAAGGCGTATTCCGAAATTGGAAAACAGCTAGATTCGCTTGCAGATATGGTTAGTTTCGGAGTTTTACCCTCAGTTATCATTTATCAAATTTTTCTTTTGTCGCCACAAACAGCTCCATATAGTAGCTTTTTAAATTATTCAGCTTTTTTGATTGCTGTATTCTCTGGTTTAAGGTTGGCAAAATTTAATATTGACACCAGGCAGACTGAAAATTTTATAGGCCTGCCCACCCCGGCAAATTCTTTATTGATTGCTTCTTTTCCAATAATAATGGAGCAAAACAATAGCTTTTTTATGAATTATATCATGAATCCGTATTTTCTATTCATTTTTAGTTTGGGCATGGGTTTATTACTTGTTTCAGAAATTCCGCTAATCTCTTTGAAATTTAAATCATTAAAGTTCTCGGATAATTTGCTTCGCTATACCTTAATTGGTTCATCTCTGATTTTACTGCTACTATTTCAATTTGCAGCTATTCCAATCATATTATGTTTGTATTTCTTAATTTCATTTATACAATTCAGAACTAAAACTGATCTGAAATAAATTAATTCAAGGGAATAACAAATGGTTAAGTAAAACTCCATTATTTGTAAATTAAATACTATAAAAGGCAATTTATACCGTCTTTTCTAGATCCGATTTAACTTGAGCTAATTTGATAAAAAGTTGCACGCTCATCTCCTTTAAAATTTTGAATGCTGGTGTAATCGTTTCTAAATTTTTAAGATTGCGAGCGTTATGTTCTATTTCATCCAAACTAACCCTAGCTGACTCAATACCCATAAACGTAAGAGATGGTTTTATTTTATGAGAAATATCTGCAACAACAGGCCAATTTTCATCTTTTATTAATTGATCTAGCTGCTCAAAATAACCTGGAGTCTGTTTAAGAAACATCTCCATCATCTCGATCATAAATTCATTACTACCGTTTGCCACATCCTGGAGGTAAGAAAGATCAAGATTGAAATCAGCGTTACTTTTTTTTAATTGCCTAGACATATTGTATAAATCTAACTTTATTCTAAGACAACTTTTTCACAAACAAATTATCCGTCAATTCATTCAATAGTTCAGTAATGCTTTTGCTTGAAATGGGATGAACCAAATTCGGAGCAATTTCACTCAATGGCAGCAGACTAAACCTCCTAACCGATAAATAAGGATGGGGTATTACCAGATCAGAACTGTTTACAATTTGATCTTCATACAAAAGAATATCGATATCAATTGTTCTGGAACCCCATTTTTCGAGCCGCTGACGACCTAAATCATTTTCTATTTGCAAAACAGATTGGAGTAGATCTGCAGGGCTTAGGCTTGTTTTTAATTCGATAACCTGGTTTATAAAATCGGGCTGATCATGTTTACCCCAGGAGGCTGTTTGATACAAAGATGATTTTGAACTGATCGTTCCAAGCTTGCATTCAATTTCTAAAATTGCATCAGATAGATATTTTCTGCTATCGCCAAGATTACTACCAAGCAAAATGTAGGATGTATACATATTTTTTTAAAAAGCCTGTGTAACAAATTGCCTAAAACTAAATCTGTATATTTGTTAGGTTGCATAGATAACGTATTTACCCCTTATATGAAAGAATTTTTCAAATTTGTTTTTGCCTCAATGTTAGGCTTCATTTTATCATTTTTTGCAGTTTTATTGCTTTTAATAATTTTTGTAGCTGCGATAGTATCAACAGCTGGCAACGACGGAACAGTAAGCGTAGCTTCAAATAGTGTATTGCATGTTAGTCTTGATTATCCAATCAAAGAAAGAACAGACCAAAACCCATTAGCAGAACTCAGTTTTTTAGGCCTTGAAAGCAAGAAAAAATTAGGATTAAATGAAATACTTCAAGGTATTGAGGATGCAAAATCAGATGATCATATCAAAGGAATTTATCTTGATGCCTCTTCATTAGAATCAGGTATGGCAACAATGGAAGAAATCAGAAATGCATTAGTCGATTTCAAGAAAAGTGGAAAATTCATAATCGCGTACAGCGAAGTCTATTCACAAGGTGCCTATTATCTAGCCACTGCTGCCGATAAAATATACCTTAACCCTGAAGGAATGATAGATTTTCGTGGACTAAGCTCCGAGATTATGTTCTTTAAAGGGGCTCTAGACAAGCTGGATATTGAAGCACAGATTATTAAAGTTGGAACCTATAAAAGTGCTGTGGAGCCCTTTATTCTTGATAAAATGAGTGAGCCAAACAAGCAGCAGGTTACCTGTTTCTTAGGTTCAATGTACGATCATTTCCTTTCGGAGATATCTAAAAGCAGGAAAATTCCAAAAAACACACTTTTTTCGATAGCTGACAGTGCTAAAATCAGAGCTCCAAAAGATGCTTTAACCTATAAAATGGTTGACGCACTTATGTATAAGGACGAAGTTCTTGATGAACTTAAAAAATTGACTAAAATCGATAAAAAGAAAGAAATCCAATCGGTCAGTCTTGAAGAATATTCACCCGCAGAAGATGAAAAAGAAGAATCTTCACAAAACAGGATCGCTGTAATTTATGCTAATGGCGAAATTATGGGTGGTGAGGGTGATGATGAAACTATCGGTTCAGAAAGAATTTCTAGAGCGATTAGGAAAGCTCGTACTGATGACAAAGTTAAGGCTATTGTACTTAGAGTAAATTCTCCAGGTGGAAGCGCGCTGGCATCTGATGTTATTTGGCGTGAAACTGTACTAGCTAAAAAATCAAAGCCCTTAATAGTTTCAATGGGTGATCTTGCCGCTTCTGGAGGATATTATATCGCTTGTGCAGCTGATTCGATCTTTGCCCAACCCAATACAATCACCGGATCAATCGGTGTATTTGGTATTATCCCGAATATGCAGAAATTTTTCAATAATAAGCTTGGGATAACCTTTGATGGTGTTCAAACAGGAAAGTTTGCAGATCTTGGAACCATAAGCAGACCATTAACTGATGCAGAGCGAATGATCATTCAACTAGAAGTCAATAAAACCTACGACACATTCACAAAAAAGGTAGCTGATGGACGTAAAAAATCACAATCATACATTGACAGTATTGGCCAGGGAAGAGTATGGAGCGGAACAGAAGCCTTAAAGATAGGTCTTGTAGACCGATTAGGTAATATTGATGATGCGATTGCATCTGCAGCAAAAAAAGCAAAAATTAAAGATTTTAAAATCGTTAATTATCCAGCACAGGTAGATCCGATAAAATCACTTTTTGACAACTCTGCTGATAAAGTAAAAGCTCATTTTGTTAAACGTGAATTAGGTGATAATTTTATTTATTACGAACAAATGAAATCAGCACTAAACCTTTCAGGAGTTCAGGCTCGGATACCTTATAACATTCAAATTAGATAATCATTCAAATTTATATTGCTAAAAAATCACATACCCTTCCCTTTTCAGGGAAGGGTTGTTTATTTTTGGATGTATGGAAAACAAAATCATTGCAAGGACTTTAAGATTGTTAAGCTCTTTATTGGAATTACACGATGAAAATCCATTTAAAGTAAAGTCTGTAGCAAATGCAGCATTTAAAGTAGACAAACTCCCCTATCCTATTTATACCAGAAGCCTAGCTGAAATGGAGCAGGTTGACGGACTTGGAAAAAGTATTGCCAGCAAAATAAATGAGCTTATACAAACTAGTTCGATTCAGGAACTAGCGGAGCTGATTGAGCTAACTCCCCCTGGTATCATTGAAATGATGCAGATCAAAGGAATTGGTCCTAAAAAAATTCTAGTAATATGGAAAGATCTGGGTATTGATACCGTTGGAGAACTCTATTATGCCTGTAATGAAAATAGGCTGATTGAAGCTAAAGGTTTTGGACTAAAAACACAGGAAGAGATCAAACAAAAAATAGAATTCAATATGGCTAGCAATGGCCGATTTCTATATGCAAAAGTTGAAAATTTGGCAGATCAACTCTTAAATCTGGTAAAAAAAGAATTCAATACCGAACAAATCTATATTACAGGGCAATTCAGAAGAAAATGTGAGATCATCGATAGCCTTGACTTTCTCGTTCTTGGAAAAGCAAGTCAAGAAATTAAAGAAAAACTTATCCTTAATGGCCTTGAAAATGCTGAATTAAATGAACAGGGTATAAAATGCAAGACAGAATCAGGGCTAACTATTTACTTTTCATTTTGCAATTCAGAAGAATTGGGCAAAGAACTGATCCTAAAAACAGGCAATGAAGAACATATAAACTCAATTTTTTCAATACTTGGAGGGGCTGATTTAAAAAACAAGTCCGAAAAACAGATCTACGAAGTTGCAGGTTTATCTTTTATTGAACCCGAATTACGTGAAGGAACTAATGAAATTGAATTAGCTAAAACAAATAAACTTCCTGAACTGATTGAATACGCAGATCTTAAAGGAAGTTTGCATAATCACAGTACCTGGAGTGATGGAGTTCACACGTTACAAGAAATGGCATCCTATTGCAAAAACGAATTAAATCTGGAATACTTTGGAATTTGTGATCATTCAAAATCGGCATTCTATGCCAATGGCCTTAGTGAATTACGTGTAGCAGCCCAGCATCGTGAAATTGATGAATTGAATATAAAATTGGCACCTTTCAAAATATTTAAGGGGATAGAATCAGATATACTGTTTGACGGCTCACTAGATTATTCCAATGAAGTACTTTCAAGTTTTGATTTCGTAGTAGCTTCAGTTCATTCCATTTTAAATATGACTGAAGATAAAGCTACAGAAAGGTTAATAAAAGCGATTGAAAATCCATATACCACTATCCTTGGGCACCCAACAGGAAGATTACTTCTGAGTAGAAGTGGTTATCCAATTGACCATAAAAAGGTTATTGATGCCTGTGCCGCAAACAATGTGATGATAGAGATCAACGCCAATCCCTTAAGACTTGACCTGGATTGGCGCTGGCACCAATATGCAATTTCAAATGGAGTACTTTTATCAATCAATCCGGATGCACATCGGGTTGAAGGACATCTTGACATGAAATATGGTACATTAATAGCCAGAAAAGGTGGATTAAGTAAATTAAACTGTCTGAATGCGATGAATCTTGATCAAATTTGTAAAGTTTTTGAGCAACAAAAAACAAAAATCAATCTTGAAAAATAAGAATCTCAAAATACTGGTCATTCGCTTGAGCTCAATTGGGGATATTGTGCTTACAAGTCCTGTTTTGAGATGCCTGAAAGAACAAATTGAAGGTCTTGAACTTCACTATCTAAGTAAAAAATCATTTGAAGCAGTTTTGTCGGGAAATCCACATATTGACAAACTTCATTTTTTTGAAAACTCACTTTCTGAATGCATAGCAGCGCTTAAAAAAGAAAAATTTGATCACGTAATTGATCTGCACCATAATTTAAGAACTTTTTTAATCAAAACCAGCCTTGGGGTTAATTCCAGATCATTTGATAAGCTAAACTGGCAAAAATGGTTATTGGTTAATTTTAATATAAATAGGCTCCCTCCGGTTCATATTGTTGATAGGTATCTCCAAACTATAGAATTTCTTGGGGTTAAAAACGATGGAAAAGGTCTTGATTATTTTTTAACACATGAATATGATCTAAAAAACATGCTACCTGAGTCACATTTAAGTTTTATATCTGTGGTAATTGGGGCTCAGCATGATACAAAACGATTGCCTGTGGATAAATTAATAGCGTTGTGTAATAAGATCGATTATCCTGTGGTATTATTAGGAGGTATAGAAGATGCAGAACGGGGTGAAAAAATTGCACTAAAAGTAGGAAAACATGTATTCAATGCCTGCGGAAAATTCAAGCTTGACCAGAGTGCATTCCTAATAAAAATGTCTGAAAAAGTAATTAGTCACGATACCGGGTTGATGCATATAGCAGCAGCCTTCAACAAGCAAATTTTATCCATTTGGGGCAATACCGTACCTGAATTTGGAATGTATCCTTATAAAGTTGATCATTCACACATTTTTGAGGTTAATGGTCTTAGCTGTCGTCCTTGTTCAAAAATTGGACATGATACTTGTCCTAAAGGTCATTTTAACTGCATGAATACTATAAACTTGACCCAAGTAATTGATCAGGCAAATGGCTAAAACGTTATTACTGATTAGACATGCCAAATCAGATTGGGGAAATTTAATGCTTTCTGATTTTGAAAGGCCATTAAATCATAGAGGCGAAATAAATGCTCCTGAAATGGCCAAAAGGCTTGTAAAACGAGAATTATTTCCTCAGCAATTGATCAGTAGTCCTGCCCTACGTGCCATAACTACAGCAAAATATTTTGCAAAAGAACTTCATATAAATGCTGAGGTAATCATACAAGAGAAGGATATCTATAATGCTTTGACGAATACCTTATTAGAAGTAGTGAATAACTTAGATGAAAGTTCAAATTTTACAGCCTTATTCGGTCATAATCCAGGAATAACAGAATTAATTAATTATCTAAGTAATCAAGAGATATCTCATTTGCCAACATGCGGAATGGCACTCCTTAAATTTCCATTTGATCAATGGAAAATGTTAAGTAGTGGTACGGGAGAGCTGGTATTTTTTGATTTTCCCAAAAACAATAGTTTTATATAAACTATTACTATACCCATTTATAGACCTTTCCTGGCAAGGAAATAATAGTTCCTTGCATTTCCATTCCAAGAAGAGTAGCTGCTAGTTTACTCTGTTGCAATCCGGTCAGGAAAGACAATTCATCTACAGCTACACTCCCTTTTAAAGAAAGTACATTGGCAACAATCTGTTCATCTACCGATAAATTGAGTGGCATACTTAATTGGGGATTAGCCGGTAGTACCATATCCCTGCTCCATCCCATGATATATTCAATATCTTCAACTTTGGTAATCAGATTGGCGCGATGTGTTTTGATGAGAAAGTTACATCCTTGACTAAATTCATCATTAATCCTTCCGGGAAATGCAAAAACATCTCTATTGTATGAATTTGCAAGTTCTGCAGTGATCAAGGCTCCTCCTTTAATACTGGCTTCCACCACGATGGTAACATCCGATAAGCCTGCAATTATTCGATTTCGCTTTGGAAAATTTTCAGGAGCTGGGATAGTGCCCGACATGAATTCAGTAAGAAGACCGCCACAATTCAGCATTTTTTCGGCCATACTTCGATGCTGGGCTGGATAAATACGATCAAGCCCATGGGCTAGCACTCCAATGGATGGGATATCTAATTTTAAAGACTCCTTATGAGCGGCACCATCAATTCCATAGGCTAGTCCGCTTACGATTAGCGGATCATAAACCTGAAGATTTGCAATCAAATTTTTACATATTTCTCTTCCATAATCGGTCGCATTTCTTGTTCCAACTACGCTAATTATTTTGGCCTTATTCAAATCAGCATTGCCCTTAAAATATAGCAATACTGGAGCATCCGCACAATTTTTGAGCCGCTTTGGATAATCTCCGTCTGTTAAAAACAAAGGTTTGATTTTGTATTTATCGATGAATTTAAGTTCAGCCTCTGCATACTTAAATACTTCATGATTAATGATCAGTTCCAGAGTCTTAGGCCCAATACCGGGCACTTTGCCGAGATGTCGGCCTTTGGCTTTAAACACTTCTTCTTCATTTCCGAAATAGCTAAGCAGATTACGGGCAAGAACTGAACCTATACCGGGAAGGCAAGAAAGGGCAATTTGATGGAATAAAGACATCCTTAATGTTTTTTGTTAAAATTAAACTTAGAAAAGCTAAAAACTAACAGCATTGGGGATGCCGTATTTCAGTAAAAATCTACTGAATATTATTGTGGGATATACACCACATATTTTGTATCAAAATAATCTTCTTTAAAATAATTAGGAAGCGGAATTGATTCTGTATTTAATCCTGATTCCTTTATTTCCTGATCAAGATCTCCTCCTTTAAGATATAAAATACCATTTTGAAGAGTATTCATTGATTTTTTTTCAAATTTACCCTTTACCCAGGGGTAAAAATCAGCTAATTTGGTGACTGCTCTAGAAACAACAAAATGAAACTTGTCGTCAATATGCTCAGCTCTTGCATGAGTTGATCTTACATTTTTTAAACCTAAAGCTAATGTAACCTCCTGAACAACCTTTATTTTCTTTCCAATAGAATCAACCAAATGAAAATTAGTTTCCGGAAACATAATTGCAAGAGGAATACCTGGGAATCCTCCACCGGTACCAACATCTAAAATTTTTTCGTTAGGCAAAAAGGAAATAACTTTGGCAATAGCCAGTGAATGCAGAATATGGTGCAAATAAAGCATATCAATATCTTTCCTTGAAATGAGGTTTATTCTCGCATTCCAAAAACGATACTGCTCATCAAGGGCTTCAAATTGATCCTTTTGAGTCTGACTTAAGTCAGGAAAATAATGAAATATTAGTTCAGAAGTCAATCCAAGATTTTTTATTATTTCCATTCCACTTTCTTACTAAAATTGGATATAAAGCTTAAAAGCATGATATAAATGTAGTAAATGAAATCAAATACAGGTAAGTACCAAACAAGATCGATGTAGTTTAATTTCTTTAATACTGGAATATAGACTAGAATTTGTACCAGCATTCGTATAAAAAATACAGAAGCAATTAACCACCATTGGCCTTTTAATGCAATTAAGGTAATCAGTAACGCATAAAATAAAACTCCAGATAACACCTGGATAGTCAGCATCCTTTTATGCAGTTTTTTATACGCCTTTCCGGCACCCTGATGTCGAATTTTTTGCCTAAAGAATCCAGAAATGGATTTTTTAGGCTCCGACCATACCTGAGCATCGGGATGTATCTCAATCCTAGTATTTAGGCGGTTTGCATTCTGATTTACAAACAGATCATCATCCCCTGATAAAATATGCATGTGAGAAGCAAATCCTTTCCCACTAAAAAATAAAGACTTTTTATAGGCCATATTACGGCCCACACCCATGTATGGAATACCTTTCAGTGCGTAAGAGAGATAATTTAGTGCCGTTAAAAATGTTTCGAATCTAATAAACTTATTGAGGAATCCTCCTTTAATCTCATAAGGTGAATATCCAAGCACAATCTCAGTATTTCCTGTAAAGTTGCTTTGCATTTGCATAAGCCATTGATTTGATGAAGGTTTGCAATCAGCATCCGTAAAAACCAAATTTTCATTGTTAGTAGCCTTTATACCTAAAGTTACTGCAAACTTTTTACCGTGCTTAAAACGTGGGTGCTCAAGTATAGTAACCACCTTCAAGTTTTTATATTCTACAGACAGATCTTGCAAAAACCAATCTGATCCATCAATAGAGCAATCATTAACCACTATGACTTCAAAATCAGGATAATCCTGATTAAGAATAGGGACTAGATTTTTTTTCAAATTTTCTAGTTCATTTCTTGCGCAAATAATAACTGAAACAGGTAATTTTAGTTCCGTATTTGCTTCTACACTCCTAAAAGAAGCTAATTTTCGATGAATTACAATAACATAAAAAAGTTGAAGTAATAAACAGATCTGTAAGGAAATTACAATAGAAATATATAAATAATCCACGCGTTAAATTAAACTTTTGAATGGAAGTAAATTTCTAATTTTTAAACTAACAATTAGCATGGTTTGTAAAATAAACTCTTCATAATTTATCATCCCCTTAGCAGCAGTTTATATTTTGCTATTTTTGGCCTAATTATTAATTATTGAATGAAATTTAAACTAGAGGCAGAAGATAAGAATTCAAAGGCTCGTGCAGGAGAAATCACTACCGATCATGGTGTGATAAAAACACCTATTTTCATGCCTGTGGGTACTGCAGGATCAGTAAAAGCTGTGCATCAGCATGAATTAGCGAATGAAATAAAAGCCCAGATTATACTTGGCAATACCTATCATTTATATTTAAGACCCGGACTTGAAACCCTGCAATTGGCAGGTGGATTACATCAATTTAATGGATGGAAAGGTCCACTTCTTACCGATAGCGGAGGATATCAAGTCTATTCTCTTTCTGGAGTACGGAAAATAAAGGAAGAAGGAGTTACCTTCCGATCTCATATCGATGGTTCTAAGCATTTGTTTACTCCTGAATCTGTGATGGATACTCAACGGATTATTGGCGCTGATATCATTATGGCCTTTGATGAATGTACTCCATATCCCTGTGAATATGGTTATGCAAGGAGATCCATGGAAATGACTCACCGATGGCTGAAACGCTGTTGCGAACGGTTTGATACAACAGAACCCATTTATGGATACGATCAGACTCTTTTCCCTATTGTGCAGGGTTCAGTGTATAAAGACCTTAGAAAACAATCGGCAGAAGTGATCGCTTCATTTGAAAGGGAAGGGAATGCAATTGGCGGACTGTCTGTTGGCGAGCCTGCAGAGGATATGTATGAAATGACAGAAATTGTTTGTGATATCCTTCCAAAAGAAAAACCACGCTACCTGATGGGCGTAGGTACTCCAATTAATCTTTTAGAAAATATTGCTCTTGGAATCGATATGTTCGATTGTGTGATGCCGACAAGAAATGCAAGAAATGGGATGCTTTTTACAAAAAATGGCATTATTAATATTAGAAATGAGCGATGGAAGAATGATTTTTCGCCAATTGAAGAAGATAGCGATCTTTATGCAGATAGAAACTATACAAAGGCTTATCTTAGACATCTTACACATTCCAAAGAGATTCTGGGAGCACAGATTGCTACTTTACACAACCTGAATTTTTATTTATGGTTGATGAATGAAGCAAGAGAAAAGATCCTAGCAGGAGAATTTACAGATTGGAAGAATAAAATGGTTATTCAGCTGGCTCAACGTTTATAAAGGCATGATCAAAATTATTGACTGGTACATCATTAAAAAATATCTGGGGACATTTTCTTTTACCCTGGCTATTTTCAGCGTGATTATGGTCATTTTTGATGTTTCCGAGAAACTGGATGATTTTTTGCGGCATGATGCACCACTATATGAGATCATATTTAGTTATTACGCCGGCTTTATTCCATTTTATTTAAATTTTCTTTCTCCACTAATCAATTTTATTGCGGTCATATTTTTTACAGCTAAAATGGCTGACCAAACTGAAATAGTTCCTATTCTTAGTAGTGGAGTTAGTTTTAAGCGTTTTTTATGGCCCTATTTTATTTCATCAAGCGTAATTTTTCTCGTCACCCTGATCTTCAATTTGTTTATCATACCGGAAACAAATGAATTAAAAATTGATTTTGAAAATATTTATGTCAATCCAAAATCCGATAATTCCAAGATGTATACTCACATGCAGATCGATAAGAACAGCTATGTCTATATAGAAAACTTTGATAATAATCGAAAAATTGGTTACAAATTCGTTTTAGAAAATTTTACCGGTTATGATCTTAAAGAAAAATTAGTTGCGGATAAGATCACCTGGGACTCATTAAAATCAAAGTGGATTATTGAGAACTACACGATTCGCAAAATTGATGGACTGAAAGAAAGTTTGGATATGGGTATAAAGAAGGATACCACACTGGATATGCGTCCTAAAGACTTTGAAATTTACGATAATATTTACCAGGCAATGAATATGCGTGAGTTAAATGAACGAATTGACAAAGAAGAAACTAGGGGAACCGGGGTCATGGTAGACCTTCAATTAGAAAAATACAAACGCTTTGTATATCCATTTTCTGCCTATGTATTAACTCTTATGGGGGTATCTTTATCTTCACGAAAGGTACGCGGGGGCATTGGACTTCCACTTGGTGTTGGTATATTTTTAAGTTTCACCTACATCCTATTCATTCAATTTGCCAATATGTTTGCATTGAAGGGAGGTTTACCCCCCTTAGTTGCAGTACTTGTTCCGAATATAATTTTTGGGATCCTTGGAATATATCTCTTAATAAAAGCCCCAAAATAACATCTTCATGTCATCTACTAATAGTCCGGTTAGCCGCAACCTAGTCATATTACATATTACGGTCTTTATTTGGGGCTTTACGGGTATTCTGGGCGCATTGATTTCTATTGATGCAAGTTATCTTGTATGGTATAGAGTACTTATCGCATTTGTCAGCTTATATGCCTATTTTCTTTATAAAAGAATATCCATTAAAGTTTCAAAAGAAACATTTTTAAAACTCTTTTTTACAGGCGCAATCGTAGCTCTTCATTGGATATTTTTCTTTCAATCGATTAAATCATCAACAGTTTCTGTCGCATTAGTGAGCCTTTCATCTCTTACTTTGTTCACCGCTATTTTAGAACCAGTTCTAAAAAAACAGCGAATCTCTAAACTAGAGATACTCACCGGACTCCTAATAATCACCGGTATTTACATGATATTCAAGTTTGAGTCGAAATATTCAGTCGGTATAATTTACGGTCTATTAAGTGCTTTTTGTGCCAGTATCTTCTCCATCATAAATTCCAAGCAAATTCAAAATCGTCCAGCAGCTATTATAAGCTTCTATGAACTCATCGGAGCCTGGGTGTGGGTTTCAGTCTATTTATTAATTTCGGAAGGTTTCAAGGCTCCTGTAAGCCTCAATCCAACTGATCTTGCCTTTTTATTCATCCTCGGAACGGTTTGCACCTCTGTTGCTTATGTGTCTGGAGTAGCAGTAATGAAAGAATTATCAGCTTTCAGGGTTGCACTTATTACAAATCTGGAACCAGTTTATGGGATAGTTCTAGCCTTCCTCTTCTTTGGTAAAAAGGAACAAATGACAGTTGGATTCTATGTCGGAGCCCTAGTAATTCTTGGAACAATCTTTATGTTTCCATACATAAAGAATAGAAAAAGAAAAAAAAATATCTAAATAACCTCTTGAGTAGGGGAGTAGTTTCATTTTGAGGCAACCTCATTCAGCTATATAAATAGCTTGAAAAACCTTCTTGCCTACCAAAAATAGCGGAGCCTAAACTGATACTAGAATTATCTATCCTTTTTAAAACTTGGCTTTTGTCAATTGTCTTAAAGGCAGTAGAAACCTGAATTATATTCTTAATAATTTAACGACTCATTTACTAATTAGGGTTTAAATAATTCATCCATAATTTCTTTCCAGGTTAATTGAACTGGTCTATATTTAATCTTAAAAAGCTA
>CAIJME010000117.1 GCA_903821625.1 uncultured Sphingobacteriales bacterium
AGTTATTTCCTCGTCTTCATCTTCGTGCTCAACTTTAGCAATAGATGCAATAGAATCATCTCCTTTTAAAGTAATGAGTCTAACACCCTGAGTGGCTCTTCCCATGACGCGAAGATCACTCACTCCTATTCGGATTACAATACCTGATTTATTAATAATCATTAGATCATCATTATCAGTTACATCCTTTATGGCAACAAGCTCACCGGTTTTTTCAGTTACATTAATGGTTTTTACACCTTTACCACCCCTGTTAGTAACACGATAATCTTCGATATCAGTACGTTTACCATAACCGTTTTCTGACACTACCAGAACGGTAACATCCGAATTATTGATCGCGATCATTCCAACTACTTCATCTTTATCATTAGCTAAGGTTACTCCACGAAC
The DNA here is from genome assembly GCA_903821625.1 of uncultured Sphingobacteriales bacterium. Classification (GTDB taxonomy): domain Bacteria; phylum Bacteroidota; class Bacteroidia; order Sphingobacteriales; family Sphingobacteriaceae; genus Daejeonella. The sequence goes on from CAIJME010000117.1 coordinate 394, forward strand.
ACCAGTTGCTGTTCGTCCCATTGGCCTTACTGTAGACTCATTAAAACGAATTGCTCTACCAGAACGTAAAGCCATTACAATTTCACTCTGACCATTAGTCATACAAGCTTCTAAAAGCTGATCGCCTTCATTAATATTTATCGCGTTGATACCATTAGCTCTTGGACGGGAATAAGCCTCTAATGAAGTCTTTTTAATAGTACCTTTTTTGGTACACATGATAATAAAGTTATTTTCAAGGTATTCCTGATCTTTCAGGTTAACTACTTTTATATATGCCTTGATATTTTCCTCTTTAGGGATATTAATCACGTTTTGTATTGCACGCCCTTTGCTAGTTCTGGTTCCCTCAGGAATTTCGAATACTCTTAACCAGAAACATTTCCCTGTTTCAGTGAAAAAAAGCATGTAATTATGATTGGTGGCAATAAGCATGTGCTCAATAAAGTCTTTATCTCTAGATTGAGAACCCATAGAACCTTTTCCACCTCTGCCCTGCTTTCGGTATTCTGTCAGAGCGGTACGTTTGATATATCCTTCATGAGAAATAGTAATTACAACTTCTTCATCAACAATGAAATCCTCCATGCGCATATCTTCTGCAGAATGCGTAATTGATGTACGACGTTCATCTCCAAATTTGTCTCTTATTTCTGTGAGTTCATCTTTTATGATTTGCATACGAAGCACTTCATCAGCAAGAATTAAATTCAAATAATCAATGGTCTTCATTAATTCAGCATATTCTTCTTTGATCTTATCACGCTCAAGTCCTGTTAAACGGCGTAATGTCATGTCCAAAATTGCTCTAGCCTGAATGTCAGAAAGGCTGAAACTATCCATCAACCCAACACGGGCATCTTCAGGACTATTAGAAGCACGAATTAATTTAATAACCTCATCCAGGTGATCCAGAGCGATTAATAAACCTTCTAGGATATGTGCTCTTTTTTCTGCCTCGGCAAGATCAAACTTTGTTCTTCGTATTACTACTTCATGGCGATGATCAACAAAGTGTCTGATCAGGTCCTTTAGATTTAACATCATCGGGCGACCATTCACTAGGGCAATATTGTTAACGCTAAAAGAGGTTTGAAGTGCAGTATATTTAAAAAGATTGTTTAAGACTACCGATGCATTCGCATCCCGTTTAATCTCATAAACAATACGCATACCATCTCTATCAGACTCATCCCTTATCTCACTAATTCCTTCTATTTTTTTATCATTAACAAGACCTGCTGTTTGCTCGATCATATTAGCCTTGTTAACCTGATACGGTATTTCATTTACAATAATCCGTTCACGCTCTCCTTTATATAATTCGATCTCTGCTTTGGCGCGCATAACGATTCTGCCTCTACCGGTTTCAAATGCTTCTTGTACTCCAGTATACCCATAGATAATACCGCCAGTTGGAAAATCTGGTGCTTTTACATAGTGCATTAGATCAGCTATCGTTACCTCATTATTCTCAATATAGGCAATGGTTGCATTCACCACTTCCGTCAAATTATGAGGAGGCATATTGGTGGCCATACCTACTGCAATACCAGATGCTCCATTAACTAGTAAATTTGGAATTCTGGATGGTAATACGGTTGGTTCCTCAAGCGTATCGTCAAAGTTTAATTGAAAATCAACTGTTTCTTTGTTGATATCAGCAAGCATTTCTTCAGCAATTTTCTTCAAACGAGCTTCAGTATAACGCATTGCTGCCGGTGAATCACCATCAATAGAACCAAAGTTTCCTTGACCATCAACCATTGGATATCTTAAACTCCAATCCTGAGCCATACGAACCATGGCAAAATATACCGAAGAATCACCATGTGGATGATATTTACCTAATACATCACCAACAATACGGGCAGATTTTTTGTGAGGTTTGGTACTGGTTACGCCAAGATCTAGCATACCATACAATACTCTTCTGTGTACAGGTTTAAGACCATCACGTACATCAGGTAAAGCACGGGAAACAATTACAGACATCGAATAATCGATGTATGCAGATTTCATTTCCTCTTCAATATTTATTGGAATTATCCTATCGTTCTGTGGTACTAAATTATCGTTTTCTGTATCTTCAGCCATCTTACTCTTCAGTTCTGATTAATAATTTAAATTTTTAATCAAGTTAAATACTTGTAAAAAATAAATTGAATTTATTGAATACGAAGTTAATAATTTTCACGGTTTTAATGGGTTATGTGGAAAAATAATCCCATCTAAATAATGCAGGAAAACGTAGCGTATTGTCTCTATAAATATAGTACAGAAAACGTAATAAACATATTGCAATTATTCATTTACAGCTCTTTTATAAACTTCAAGAGCTCTTTTTCTACCAAATTCATGATCAACTACAGGAAGCAAGTAATCAACTCTAAAATCTTTGATCCAGGTTTTTATATATTTTAATTTAGGATCAAATTTGAGGGTTTGAGCAGTTGGATTAAATATTCTAAAATAAGGCGCAGAATCACAACCACTTCCGGCAGCCCACTGCCAGTTTCCGTTGTTGGATGAAAGTTCATAATCTAGAAGTTTTTGAGCAAAATAAGCTTCACCCCAGCGCCAGTCGATCAAAAGATGCTTGCATAGAAATCCTGCAGTAATCATTCTTACTCGATTGTGCATTAAGCCCGTTTCATTTAACTGACGCATACCGGCATCCACTATCGGGTAGCCGGTTTCACCCTTACACCAAGCCTCAAATTCCTTTTCATTATTTCTCCATTGTATTTTATCGTATTTCTTTTTAAAACTTTGAGACACCACATTTGGAAAATGAAAAAGAATCATCATGAAAAACTCACGCCAAATCAATTCATTTAACCATTGCTCATTCCAATTTAAAGCTAGTTTAACAAGATGTCGAACACTTACTGTACCAAACCGTAATTGCACACTGATTTGCGAAGTTCCTTCTACAGATGGAAGATTACGGGTTTCCTGATAATTCCTAATCCTTTCTTCTGTAATAATAGGTTCTGGTAAATCTAGGTTTGTATTTTCAAACCCTATATCTTTTAAAGAGGGAATCGAAAAATCCAGGTATTTATAAAATGATGAAAAATGCAATTCAGAAGAAAAATTAATTAGAGATTGCTGATTAAACTTCTCTTTCCATTTTCTAGAATAAGGTGTAAAAATAGTATAAGGTGTACCATCAGATTTCATGACTTCCGATTTCTCAAATATCACCTGGTCCTTGAATGTCTTAAATATGATATTTTTAGATTCTAATTGAGCTTTAATTATCAAATCACGATTAATGGCATAAGGTTCATAATCATGATTTGCATAAACCTCTTTGATGGTATACTCTTCAGTAAGTTTATCAAATGCCTTTTCGACTTTTTCATGAAGTACATAAATTGATGAACCACTTTGCTTTAGAATTTTATTTAATTGTTCTAAAGTTTGACGTATAAATTCAACTCTTTTGTCTTTTTTATCGGAAAGTTTATCGAGAATATCGGGGTCAAATATAAAAATTGGAAGCACTGGATATTTTCCAGTTAGTGCATTAAATAAGGCATTGTTATCAAACAATCTTAAATCGCGTCTAAACCAAAATATGCTAACTTCTTTTTTCATTAATAATAAAGATTAGGTTATAATTAATGTGAATAAATTTCTTTAAGAGCTTCATCCAGTCCGGCATACCTAAACTTAAAGCCACTGTTAATTAGCTTTTGAGATGTGGTATGGTTGCTTATTAGTACGACTTCACTCATTTCACCTAGTACAGCCTTCAATATAAATTCAGGAACTTTTATAGGCCAGACAGGACGAAATAGAGTTTTTGCTAAAATCTTTGTAAATTCAAGATTAGTTACTGGAATTGGGCTGCAGGCATTATAAGTACCATCCAGTTTTGAATTTTCGATGGCTTTTTCAAATACAGCAAGGAGGTCAGTAACATGAATCCAAGGCATCCATTGTTTTCCAGAGCCTAATGGTGCTCCTAAAAACAAACTTACAGGTGTTTCAAGTTTGGCTAATGCCCCACCTTGCTTTGAAAGAACTAAGCCAATTCTAAACTTTACCAATCGAACTCCAAATTTAAGCCCCTCATCAACGGCTCTCTCCCACTGCTGACAGCATTCAGCAAGAAAACCAGTACCATTAGCACTATTTTCGTTTAAAATCTCATCCGCACGATCCCCGTAAAATCCTACTGCTGATGCAGATATAATTGTTTTAATTGGAGCTTTAGTTTCTTCAATTGCCTTGTATAATAATTTTGTTGATAAAACCCTGCTATCAATTATTAGCTGCTTTCTACTTTTAGTCCATCTTTCATCTGCTATTCCTGCTCCTGCTAAATGAATGATCGTATCCACATCCTTTAATGCTTCATGATCAATAGTTTGTTCTTCGATATTCCATTTAAACGCTTTTACCCCTTTCAATTTTTCTGGATTTCTAGACAGAACAGAAACAAAATATCCTTTATCCTGAAGACTTCTAATTAGTTTTGTACCAATTAAGCCACTTGATCCGGTTATCAGAATGTTTTTATTGGAGGTTTGGTCGGGGGTATTCATGAAATAGTTTAAGATTAATTAAATTATAGGTTTTTGAAATTTTAAGGTATTCTTAAATTTCAACTAAAGAAAAATTCTATTTAATGCCTGTTCTCTAAATTTAAATATGCTTTCAACCTTTTTTTTAACAAAAATAGAATGAGCAATATCACCAAGAATTCCAAGTGGAAGCTCATATTTGACTTCATCTTTTACAAGAACTCCATTATCCATCTGTATAAACGAATGTGTGTGCTCCCAGATCTTATAAGGTCCTTTTAATTGTCTGTCAGAAAAGATATTAGGTTTATTTACCTTGAATATTTCAGTTTGCCATGGCATTGGAATTCCCATAATAGGCCTAACAATATAATCTATTAACATTCCTTCAAAAACCTCCTGATCACCGATATCGGTAAGTATTTTAAAACTCATTTCAGGCGGCGTAATTTTTGATAGATTCTTAGCAGATGAGAAAAAATCCCAAGCTTGTTCAATACTAATCGGTAAAAAATGCTCGGTATTATAGTGATAAACCATTGGGGTTATTTGAAAGGTAAATTTTCTTTTAATTCGGCCATGCAGATCTTAAGCCATGGCGTGTATAATTCAGGATTCAAAGCAATTTCTATTTCTAGATCAGGTATACTGATATATTTCCATCCTTGAACTTCGTTTGGATTAATTATAGGTTCCTGGTCTGTTTGACCAATAAAAACATGGTCATATTCGTGCTCGGTTAAACCATTCAAGAAATTAAATTGATATAAAAAGCTAAAACTAAATTGTAGGTCAGCTCTCATTCCCATTTCTTCATATAATCTACGATTACATGCCTCAAGAGTACTTTCTCCTGGTCTTGGATGACTACAACAGGTATTTGTCCATAATCCCGGAGAGTGATATTTACCATTAGCTCTTTGTTGAAGAAGAAGTTCTGATTGGGAATTAAAAATAAATATGGAAAAAGCTCTATGAAGCAATCCTTCAAGATGTACGGACAACTTATCCTGTACTCCGATTTGAATATCTTGTTCATTAACAAGAATCAGTAATTCATTTTGCCCATCAATCAATTGCTTTTTCATTCTATTTTGAATGCTTTGACAGGAATTCGCTAATTATTTTTTTTAATTCCTGATCCTTCAATTTTGGCAAAGATTGGGAAATGAATGTTCTATCCAGATTTTTATCACTATTGTAATTTAAAAATCCCGGCACATTTGTTTGAATGGTGTATCGTAAAAACCGGAGTTCCACATTCGTGTGATCTGCATTAATTGCACTTTCAAGCATAAGCTTCCCTTTCTTAAAGTACGATAATTTGCTAAAAGGATTAAATGCATGTTTAGCCATTAACATGGTTGCTCCCCCTCTGTAACCAAATAACAATGGATTATTAGTTTCATTAAATGGTGCAAGCAAACTAATCATCTTAGTACAGGCTTCTTCATTTGATGTGGCATTATGAAGCATGATTCTGACCTCCTTAATTACTGGCACATTAGCAAAGGCTATAGAGCTACAAAAAAGAAGTAAGAAACATAGGCTATTTTTCATACCCAATTCATTTTATTCTGAACCATGCAATTGATCATGAGCCCGAATTTTTTTCCATTATTAATTCTAACTCTTTCAGTCAATACACGTTTAGCTGGAAGTTTTTTGATTTTATCAAAAAGAGATTTATAATAAACGTAAGCTAAATAAACTCCTCCTTTAGAAGATGAAGGAAGCATTTTTATACCTTTTAAGGCTATTTCAAAATCATTTTCAATTTCTTTTTCAATTTCAGCTTTTACAGCACAATTAAATTCAGATATATCCACGTTTGGAAAATAACTTCTTCCTAATACTTGATAATCATCTTTTAAGTCTCTTAAAAAATTTACTTTTTGAAATGCTGCTCCCAACTTCATGGCATAAGGCTTCATTTTCTGAAATTCGGAAAGGTCACCTTCTGTGAATACGTGTAAACACATCAGCCCAACAACCTCTGCAGAGCCTAGTATGTATTGTTCATACTTTTCAGGAGTGTAATCTACTTTCTCAAGATCCATTTCCATACTATACATAAAGGTTTCAACCAAATCTGTGCTGATATTGTATTGATGCACTGCTTGCTGAAATGAATTTAAAATTGGGTTAAGAGAAATTTTACTTTCAATGGCCGCAAAGGTCTCCTCCTTGAATTTTGCAAGTAAAAATTTCTTATCAAATCCTTCAAAACTATCTACAATTTCATCTGCAAGACGAACGAATCCATAAATAGAATAAACCGAATTCCTCAGGCGATTATTTAAAAAATAAATACCCATTGAAAAACTTGTACTATAAGCACGAGTAGTCATTTTACTAACTTTTACCGAAAGATTATCATATAGTAATTTCATTTCTCTAAGATTTTAAATATTTCATTAATTGTCCGGCAGCAACTTTTCCTGAAATAATGGCAGGAGGAACGCCAGGACCAGGAACAGTTAACTGGCCTGTATAAAACATGTTTTTAATATTTTTATTTCTAATACTAGGTTTTAGGTTAGCTGTTTGCATTAACGTGTTTGCAAGGCCATAAGCATTTCCTTTATATGAATTATAATCAATCACAAAATCCTTCACACAATATGATTTTTTATAATCTATATGAACAGTAATATCTTCATGAATATGTTTTGCTAGACGATTGACCATAATTTTGAAGTATTGCTCTCTTAATTCTTCTGTATCCTTTACCCCAGGTGCTAAGGGCATCAGGAAAAATAGATTTTCATGACCCTCTGGAGCTACAGAATTATCCGATTTAGAAGGGCAACAAACATAAAACAAAGGTTTAGTTGGCCATTTTGGATCTTTATAAATCTCAATTGCGTGTAGTTCCAGATCTTCATCAAAAAAGAGTGTATGATGCTGTAGATGTTTAATTTTGGTATTTAATCCAATATAAAATATCAAGGAGGAAGGTGCAAAGGTTTTTTTATCCCAATAACTCTCTGTGTAATTACGATGAGACTCTGGAAGTAACTTACTCTCAACATGATGATAATCTGCAGATGCAATAATGGCATCACATTCTATCTTTTCTCCATTCACCATTAAACTATTTGTTTTATTATCCTGAATAAGAATTTGTTCTACAGGGGAATTAAAATGAAATTGGGCTCCATTTCTTTTTCCAACCTCCATCATGGCATTGATCACTTCACCAAAACCACCTTCAGGGTACCAAGTACCTAGCTTTAAACCAGCATAATTCATTAGGCTGTAAAGTGCTGGTGTATCCTGTGGCATGGCCCCAAGAAATAACACAGGGAATTCCATCAGAGAAATCAATTTTGGATTAGAGAAAAATTTCCTGACATGTTTACGGAATGAACTAAATACCTGCAAACGAAATGTTCCTTTAATAAGTTCTATATCAGCAAATTCTAATAAAGAAAGACCTGGATTATAAACCAGATTTCCCATCCCTGTTTCATATTTATACTGTGCCTCTTCCATAAATTTATCAAGTTGAGCAGCACCCCCCTTTTCTATAGATTCAAACATTCTTGACAGATCAGAATATTTTTCAGGAACACTCATTACTTCTCCCTGTGGAAATACCACATCAAAAGAGGGATTTAGTAATTTTAATTTATAAAAGTCAGAGACCTTATAATTAAAGTCAGAAAAGAACTTTTCAAATACATCGGGCATCCAATACCAACTTGGGCCCATGTCAAATAAATAGTTATTGACCTTCAATTGACGGGCTCTTCCTCCTGCTGTTGAGTTTTTTTCGAATACATGAACTTCATGCCCTGCAGCAGAAAGATATGCAGCTGCGCTTAATCCTGAAAATCCTGAACCGATAACAATTATTTTAGACATTATACAGTGGCATAAGTATTTAATTTTCTACTTGAATTTAGAACAGTTTCAAGGCTTTCAATTGATTCAAGGTATTCTGTATTGACATTTAAATCAATCTGACCAATTAATTTATGATTCCCAGCCAAATAAATCTTGGTACCATAAAAAGAGGATGCAAGCTTATCTAAACTTTTTTGTATTTGTTCCGGTAAGTCGTAATGAACTAAAAACGTTAAAAGGTATTTAGGCTTAGTTTGATCAATTGCAGCAATAACAGACTCTATTGGAAGATTACTGCCCAGATAAATCACTTTTTTTCCTGAAAGTCGAATGACTAGTTGAGCATATAGTAAAGCTATCTCATGAAACTCATTTTCAGGTAAAAATAATAACCAGCTTTCGGATAAAGGATCAGGCGCATCTAATGAATCTAATGCTGCCAAAAATTTTTGCCGTACAATGTTAGTTATAAAATGTTCATGTGCAGTGGGTAAATTATCTGTAGCCCACATCAACCCTATCCGCTCCATCATTGGATATATAACTTTTATATAAGCATTTTTCAGGCCTAACTTAACAATACAATCAGAGAAAATAAGTTCAAAATAACTGGTATCATAACTAAGACCTGCAGCAATTAATTGAGTAACAAAATATTCAGTAGATTCACTGAATTCAGAAGTGCCTAAATTAGAAACCATAAAATAAAGATCTTCATCAGGCATTGAGCATAGTGAAGATACCTTATGACCATTATCTAATAAACTAACAATATTAAGCAATCTCCTTAATTGAGTATCGTCATAATATCTCGTATTCCCATCAGAACGATTTGGCTTGAATGCACTATACCTTTGCTCCCAAATCCGAATAGTATGTGGCTTGATTCCTGAAAATTGGGAAAGCTGAGATATAGAGAATAGATTCATTGTTTAAATTTATGATTAAATATTTAAACAAAAGTATTTTACTCAGTGTTTTTACAATTAGGTGAATTTTGATTCAATAGTCAAAAGAAATTATTTAAATAAAAAACCTAAAACCAATTATGTTTACAGCAAAACTGTCATTTAACCTTTTTCCAATATTCTTCTACAATCATACCATTAGGTAGCACACCCTTAATTGTTAACCTATTCTGATCAATTACATATTTATAAATGATGGTTACATCAGTGTTTTGAGAAGGTCTGCTACTGAATTTACTGGTAATCAATAAGGTATCGTTTTTGATCACAAAAATACCAGAATTATACAATTCCGGTTCGGCTGATCCTTCGATTAAAAATGCCTCAAAAGTATTTTCAGCATAGGTTCTTTGCATTTGAAAATCAGGTGATGCCTTTTGTTCTCTTCCGTTATATAAACCCCCATCATATTGCCAGGTTCCAATAATTGGGTTCTTGGAACAAGATGAGATTATGATAATACCAAATAAGATCGTTAGTAATTTGAATATATTTTTCATTTTATAAAGTCTAGATCCAGTTAATTCCCTTTTTTAAAAGACTAAGAGTTTTTTCTTCTTCTGAGTCTGGTTTTGCATTGAAATTATATACCCAATTGGCTTGTGGTGGTAAACTCATCAGGATAGATTCAATCCTCCCATTGGTTTCAAGTCCGAATTTAGTTCCTGCATCATACACCAGATTGAATTCGGCATAACGACTCCTGCGCTGATATTGCCAAAGTTTATCTTCTTTCTTAACTAATTTGTTTTTATTTCTGTTGATTAATTCAACATAAACGGGTAAAAATGTTCTACCAACGGCTTTTGAAAATTCAAAAATATCTAACCATTCAAGTCCGGTTGATTGTGGATTTAACCGATCATAAAATATTCCACCAATGCCTCTTGTTTCCTGGCGATGATTAATAAAAAAATAATCATCTGCCCAATTCTTAAATTTAGAATAGAAATCTGAATGAAATTGATCGCAGGTGTGCTTGAGTGAACGATGAAAGAATCGAGCATCATCTTCGATAACAAAATGTGGGGTAAGGTCTATTCCACCTCCAAACCAACGCATTTCCTTTCCGGCTTCACCTAACATTTCGAAATACCTTATATTCATATGAATTATAGGTATCCAGGGATTGTTGGGATGAATTACAATTGAAACTCCTGTAGCAAAAAAATCATCTTCACTAACTCCAAATGCTTTTTTGATAGCATCAGGAAGTTTTCCATGAACAGCCGAAAAATTTACTCCAGCCTTTTCTAGTACATTTCCATTCTGGATAATCCGTGTTCGACCACCACCACCTCCATCTCTATTCCAAATTTCTTCCTGAAATTTACCTTCGCCATCTGCTAATTCCAAACCAGCACATATTTCATTTTGAATCTGCTGATATTGTTCAGCAATCTGCTCCTTAGTAATCATGGGTCAAAAATGAGGTTTTTAGGTAATAACAAGAATTAATTCTCAATATTCCCATTAAAACTAATTAGCTTATTTCAAGATAATCTAGATCTTTACCAAAAGTTTCTTTAAGTTGATAAAGAGCGATAAGTGCAATAATTAGGGAAACAAACCCCACCACTAATGCACTATTGATGATTCCAATACTTCCCTTTAATGAAGTAAATGATAAAGTTGCGAGCACTAAAGAACCTCTAACAAAATTAGGGACTGTAGTAGTTACGGTTGCTCTCAAATTTGTTCCAAACTGCTCTGAGGCAATTGTAACAAATGTTGCCCAATATCCTGATGAAAATCCAAGGAATAAGGTTAGCCATATAAATTGTTGAGATGACATTCCTTCAGCATTTAGAAACACCACAATACTTACTCCTGTAAGAAGCAAGAAGATTAGCATAACTTTTTTTCGTGAACGCCACATCTGACTCATAAAGCCTGCCACAATATCACCAATAGCAATTCCTATATAACAATACATAATACCTGTACCTGCAGAAAGAGGATCAATTGAATTTAACTCCTTACCAAATTCAGGTGAAAATGTAACTAATACCCCAACAACAAACCACAAAGGAATGCCAATTAAAATACAGCTTAGATATTTTCTAAATTTTTTACCATCCGAAAACAACATAAAAATATTACCACGACTTACTCCATCACTTTTCTGGTTTTTGAACATACCTGATTCAACCAGTCCAACTCGCATCCCTAGCAAAAGTAATCCCATTACACCACCTATTATATAGGATATTTCCCAACTATAATTTTGACCAATTATTGCAGCTGCTACTGCTCCCATTAATCCGACACCAGCAACAATCATAGTTCCATAACCACGATTTTCTTTACTCATAGTTTCAGTAACCAGTGTTATACCAGCACCTAGCTCTCCTGCAAGTCCTATTCCTGCAATAAAACGAATAACTGCATAGGCAGGTACAGACGTCACAAAACCATTCGCAAGATTTGCAACAGAATAAAGTAATATAGAACCAAAAAGAACACTGATGCGGCCTTTTTTATCACCTAATACTCCCCATAAGATACCGCCTAGTAACATTCCAAACATCTGACTATTAATTAACATAGTACCAACATCCAATAAATCACTGTCGGGCACACCTAAGCCTTTCAAACTTTTTATTCGAATGACCGAAAAGAGGATTAAATCGTATATATCTACAAAATACCCTAAAGCGGCAACGAGAATAATTAATTTTACATTTTTTTTATCTGCGGCAATCTGATCCATATCAATTATTTGAGTCTACAATCTACAAACAAAATTGAAAAACAAAAAAAAGGAAATAAAGTTGATTCATCTTCTATAAATGATAGCTTTAAAATCCAAGGCATTTTCCGGATATTTACAGACATGGTTATATCAGAAAATATGCTTAAGTGGGGAATGCGCTTTTACCCTCCCCTGTTTTTTCAACGGATTTGGGTTAAAAAGTTTGACAAGGGTTTTTCAGGTGTCCACGTAAAAATTTTTAAAAGCTTTTTAAACATCAATTATAACAATTCTATATTCGGTGGCACCATTTTTAGCGGTTCAGATCCATTCTATGCCGTACTTTTTGACCAAATCTTGCAAAGAAAAAACATCAAATGCCGCGTTTGGCTCAAAAGTGCAAGTATCAATTATTTAAAACCAGGAAGAACAAATTTAGTCTTTAGTATTACGTTAACTGAAGAAGAAATTTTGGAAGCAGAAACCGCATTAAGAACGGTTGGGAAATTTGTAAAAGCCTATTCAATAAATATGTTTAACTCAGAAGGCGAACTTTGTGCCACTGTGATCAATGAAGTATATGTTCGCAACCTTTTTAAAGGAGAAGAACATACAATTGCCTATTAATGATTGATAAGAATGAATATCAGAAAGCTAATTCTGGAAGGTGAAGGTGTTACTCAGGATTTCAAAAAAAGGATAGCCAGTTGTGAAAAAATAGCTAAAACTATGGTTTCTTTTGCCAACAATAAAGGAGGTCGTTTATTGGTAGGTATTGCTGATGACGGAACTATTAGCGGACTAAAATCAGAAGATGAAGAAAAATACTTGATCACTCGTGCAGCTCATTTTTTTTGTAAGCCAGCACTAGAACCCACCTTTGAAGAAATTTATATTGATGATAAGGTTATTCTAGTAGCAGAAATTAAAAAAAGTGAAATAAAACCTCATTATGCATTGGGTGAAGATAAAAAATGGTGGGTTTATATCCGTATCAATGACAAAAGCGTTTTGGCAAGTAAAATTGTGATAGATGTCCTAAAAAGGGAAAACAATGAACATGGTATCTTTTTAGAGTATTCATCAAAAGAAAAAGCATTATTGGAATATCTAGATCAGAATGAACGTATTACCTCTAAGGAGTATAGCCTAATGTTAAAACTATCCAGACGAACTACTCATCGTATTTTGGTAAATCTGGTTCTATCCGGTGTCATTAAAGTGCATACTACTGAAAAGGAAGAATATTATACAGCTTCCTAGTATATATCTAAATTTATTTACATCCTTTGCAATAACTATTTTACTCAAATTAGCGTGAAACGCATTTATAATAAATATAAGGCACATTATCAAAGCAATCTGACCTTGGCTATTCCGGTTGTTATTTCACAACTAGGGCATACTCTTGTGCAAACAGCAGATAGTGTAATTGTAGGGCATTTTGCAGGAACTATTCCATTAGCTGCCGTTTCATTGGTACATAGCATATTCATAGTCATTCTGGTTATTGGAATTGGAATTTCATACGGTTTAACTCCACTGATTGCTCAGGAAAGCGGCCGAAAAAATTTCAAGGAATGCGGGAGGTTATTAGCAAATAGTTTACTAATTAATGTATTAACTGGTTTAGTATTGTTTTTATTGATCTATTACGGTTCTCTGCTAGTTATAGACAAAATGGGGCAAGCTCAAGAAGTAGTTGAACAGTCCAAACCTTATTTAGGATTACTTGGATTTTCAATAATTCCTTTAATGATCTTCATGACATTTAAACAATTTGCCGAAGGATTAGGATTCACTAAGCAAGCCATGATGATTTCATTATGGGGCAATGCCCTTAATATTTGTCTTGGGATCATATTTGTAAAAGGCTTATTTGGAATTGAGCCTATGGGAATTAAAGGTGTAGGCTGGAGTACGCTGATAGACAGATCAATAATGGCTGTTGTTATGACTATATATGTGATCAGATCAGCTAATTTTAAAATCTACTTGAAATCATTTGCTATTCGGTCTATCAGTAAAATACGCTCCTTTAAAATTCTGAAGATTGGAACACCAGTAGCCATGCAATATACATTTGAAGTGAGCGCATTCAGTGTCGCAGCTATCTTTATTGGAACCATAGGCGCTATTGAGCTGGCAGCACATCAGGTAGCTATCAATCTAGCATCTATAACCTACATGATGGCTAGTGGGGTATCAGCAGCTGCAACCATAAAAACTGGAAATAATTTTGGTAAAGAAGATTTTCTGAACCTAAGACTTTCAGCTATTTCAAGCTACCATATCATATTGGTATTTATGACGATAACAGCACTATTATTTGCAGGTTTTAATCAATATTTACCTTGGATATTTACTTCAGATAAAGTAGTAATATCAATTGCTGCTCAATTACTTATAATTGCAGGTTTCTTTCAATTATTTGATGGTACTCAGGTTGTAGGATTAGGTATACTCAGAGGTTTAGGAGATGTAAATATTCCAACCTTGATCACCTTTGTTGCTTATTGGATTATTGGAATACCAATAGGGTACTATCTAGGTATATATTTAGAATGGGGAGCAAATGGTATCTGGTATGGATTAACCTTGGGATTATTAGTATCCGCAGGATTACTCTTTACCAGATTCCATTTCTTTTCTAAGAAGCTGGTTCAGCTAGCTCATAAAGAATAGCAGAAACTGGAATTTTGATCTCATTATAGATCTGTGACTGCATTTTTTTTAATCTATCGGTATGATCATCCAGACGGTCATTGATATTCATGTATCTAATCAAATCACCTGTCCTTGTATCAATAAATCTGTAACGCGTAAAATGTTGCTTTTCCATTTTGCAAATTTACACTAAATTTATTGAAAATCAGCATTTTACGTAAAATAAGAACCCAAGATTAAATTTAAAAATAGAGATCATGTGCTACTCGAAAGGTATTACAGTGAGCATCAACGATATCTGACACTTTAGGAGAGTAACCTCCGCCCATACTAACCTGAACAGGAAGCTTCAGTTTCTTACATAAACCAAGTACCATTTCATCCCTTTCTTTACAAGCTTTTGTAGAAACATTCAGTTTTCCAAGCCTATCTGTAACTAGTATATCCACCCCTGCCAAATAAAAAACAAAATCGAATTCATGCTCTGCAAAGAGAATAGTCAAGTGAGATGATAATATAGTTAGATATTCTATATCAGAAACACCATCAGGAAGTCCTAGATCTAAATCTGACTGTTCCTTTCGAAATGGAAAATTTTTTTCAGCATGCATAGAGAACGTGAAAACCCTTTTTTCATTTCTAAATATTTCTGCTGTTCCATTTCCTTGATGAACATCAAGGTCAATAATTAATATCCTGCTTGATAAACCCTTTGCTAGCAAATAGTTAGCGGCTATAGCCTGATCATTTAATAGACAAAAACCTTCTGCCCAATTTGATCCTGCATGGTGAGTTCCACCGGCAACATTAAAGGCTATCCCATGTTCTATGGCATATAAACAGCAATTTATAGTACCCTGCGCGATTCTTAACTCACGCTCTATCAAACCCGCAGATAAAGGGAAACCAGATCGACG